>NZ_JASCQJ010000038.1:0-36603 GCF_033043255.1 Clostridium lamae
ATTTAACTTCAAATATGTATGGAAAGAGAATAGTCATATGTATGATTTTTTATTATACTTTGGTATTAATGTATCCTCTTGTATTTCTTAAAGGAAGAATATCAAAAAAGTTCTTTTTATCATCAGTATACATTACTATTATGATACTTAGTTCTTTTGCAGTATATAGCATAGCTTCAGAGTTATTTAATATTTCTTTTTCAGGAATTTTTACTGATACTAATTTGAAAAATAGCATAGTAATATTAATTAATAGACTTGTACAAATTATATTAATATACATTTTCTTTAATAATATAAATTTTGTAAAATATATAAGATTTATAAAAGATAGAACACTGTATGTGCTTGGAATTATTTTGTTTTTAAATAATATATTAATATTTGTAATAGAAAGAAAGTTGTTTTCAAATGCAATTATAGTTAAGAATGATATAATAACCCTTGTATTTGGATTATGTATTATACAAGTATTATCAATATATATTTTAAATATATTTTCTAAGGAGACAGAAGAAAAATTTATATTAAAGATGAATTTAGAACGAAAACTCCATGATAAAGAAATTATAGATATGTACACAGAAATGATAGGATGGAAACATGATTTTAGAAACCATATAAGTATGATTTCTGGTTTACTACAAGTAAGTACTAAAGAAGATGTTATAGCATATATAAATGAAATAGATAGTAGTATAAGTAAGTTAGATAAAAATATATATACAGATAATTTAGCTATTAATTCTATATTAATGAATAAGAATAAAGTTGCAGAGGATAAAGGGATAAAAGTAAATTTAGATTTAAAGATAAATTCTAAATTAAAAGTTTCTAATATAGAAATATGTACTGTTTTAGGGAATTTACTTGATAATTCTATTGAAGCATGTGAGCTAATAAAGGGATATAAATTTATAGATTTAAAAATAGTATCAGAAAATAATATGCTAGTAATTAAAATAAATAATAGTACTAATGGATATGTAAATGAAGTAAAAGGGAAGTTTTTATCTACAAAGAGTAGTACTATTAATGGAATTGGTTTAGTTCAAGTAGACAATATAGTGAAAAAATATAATGGATATATAAATAGAAAGCATGAAAATCATATATTTACTACATATGTGATGATACAACATGATAGTTAGATATAGAAAAGATACTGTTTATTAAATGGTATCTTTTTCTATATTTATAAGTGAATTTTAAGATTAATTTTAAATATTATTACTACGAATGCAATTTAAGTATAAAAAAAGACAATTTACGACAAAAAGTAATTGGGTTTTATAAAATCAGTTAATATAATATAGTTATAGTGTTTATATGAATTAGATTTGTTAGCGTGAGGTTAATGACATGAAGTTAAAATTGTTAATAATATTGATATTAATAAATATTTTAATTCCTATAGAAGTATCAGCACAAACAATCGCTGATACTAAATTTGAAAATATATCTACTGATGAAGGACTTTCAAATGAAGATGTAACATCTATTTTTCAAGATAGTATGGGTTATATGTGGATAGGAACAAAAGATGGACTTAATAGATATGATGGTGAAAGAATAAAAATATATAATTGTAATCCTGAGTCTGATAATACCTTAAGTTCAACTTATATTACTGATATAGAAGAAGATAATTATGGGAATATATGGATTGGAACTGATCATGGATTAGATTTTTTAATTAGAGATACAGATACTATCATAAGAATGAAAGATATTTATGATAAATATAATTTGGGAAATTTAAAGATTACTGCGTTATTAAAAAGTACTTATGAAGATAATGTTATATGGGTAGGTACTGAAGATGGATTAATGAAAGTTAAAACTAAAGAGAAAGAAATAGAAGCTTTCTATCATAATTTAAATGATGCCAATTCATTAACTAGTTCATCCATAACATGTTTAGAAGAGGGGGAAGATAACCTATTATGGGTAGGAACAAAAGCAGGAATAAATATAATTGATAGGAATTCAAAAGTATATATAAATGAAAATAAATTAAATAAAGATAAGGAATTTATTTCAGATATATCAAAAGATAATTCGGGGAATATATGGATATCTACTAAGGAGGGTATCTTTACTTATAATATAAAAGAAGATAATAGATATAAATTATTTATAGGTAACGATAGTGGTGCTACAAACTACAATATAGAAGACGAGAGTATTAATGATGTTTATAAATTTGAATATAATGAAATGAATTTTTATAATAATGTGATTTTTAATGATAGTAAGGATAATATCTGGTTTTCCAGTAGTAATGGTGCAATAAAATATTCTAAGAGCGAAAATAAGTTTATTATATTTAAAAAAAATATAAGTTTAAAAAATTCAATTTCTAGCGATGTTATTACATGTTTTTATGAGGATGCTAACGGTACAATATGGATTGGTACAGACAAGGGAATTAATATATTAAATGATAATATTATATTTAATTATACTAATCATGAAAATAGCAATATAGTATCTATATTAAAAAATAATGGGCATATATGGATAGCTACTAAATTTAAAGGGATATATATTTATAAAGAAGAAAGTGGTGAATTAGTAGATCACTTATATGATGAAGAAAACTTTAGTTTAAATGATAGATATATAAAAAGTCTGTTTCAAATAGAGGATAAGTATACTGTTGTTGTAACAAATAAGGAACTTATAGCTTTCAATACAAAAGATTATTCATATTTAGAATGGAAAATTCAAAACAGCTATTCTTCGGAATTAAGTTATTTATATAGTGATGGAAAGGATATATGGATAGCAAGTACAACTGACTTTTATTCATATAATATAAATACAAGAGAAAAGAAATACTATAGTGAAAGTATAAAAGAATTTGGAATAAATCCAGGACGTATAACCTATATACTACCTGATAATAAAGATGAAAGTATCATTTGGTTAGGTGGAATCGATATTGGATTAATTAAGTACCATAAGGAAAATGGAGTTATAGAAAGATATCTAAATGACAATTTAGATAAAAATTCATTAATTAATAATTATATAAATTGTATGACTTTTGATACTTTAGGTAACTTATGGATAGGCACAAATATTGGGCTTAGTAAATTTGATTTAAATACCAAGGAGTTTACGTCTTATACTACATCAGAAGGATTAACTAATAATTTTATAAACTCAATTTTAATTGATGATGATAATAATATTTGGATAAGTACTAACAAAGGTTTAAATAAATATGATGTAATAAAAGATACTATCGTAAATTATACTAAGATGGATGGCTTATATGGATATCAATTTAATTTAAATTCAAGCTTAAAGCTTGAAAATGGAACAATGATGTTTGGTAGTACTGAAGGTTTTGTGTATTTTAATATAAATGATTTAGTTAAGCATAAATTGTATAAAGATCAAGTAGTAATTGGAGACATTGTTATTGGACATGATAATGCTACTTATAATGGAAATGAACTTATTTTAGACTATAACTATAAAAATTTACATATAAATATTTTTCTACCTAATTATAAAAGTTTAAATAATATAACTTATGAGTACATGCTTGAAAGGATTGATTCTGATTGGATATATATTGACTCACGTAGCGAGCTATATTTTAAATCATTAGATCCAGGAAAATATACCTTAAAAGTAAGAGCAAGAGATGGACATGGTGAACTGACTAAAGAAACTATTATGAATATAAGGGTAAAAAATCCTATATGGAAAACACCTATAGCATATATAATATATGTTATTATATTATCTACTATAATCTTTATTATTATTAATAAAGTTAGGCTACTACAAAAATTAGTAAATATAAAAACTATGAAATTAAATAAGCAGTTAGAAGAAAATAAGAAATTAAGTGAAGAACTAATAAATAATGAGAAGTTTAAAAATAATTATTTTGTAAATCTATCTCATGAACTTAGAACACCGATAAATGTTATTGAATCTACAGTACAATTAATTAATTTACTTAATAATAATAAAAATATTACGCACACAAAACTTAATCAGTATATGAATATAATTCATAAAAGCTGCAAAAATTTATTAAAAGTAATAAATGATATTATAGATAGTTCAAAGATAGAGACAGGAAAATACAAAATTAATAAAAAAAATAATGATATAGTATATATAGTTGAAGAAACTGTACTTAATATGAGAAATTTTATAGAAGAGAAAGGGCTATCTCTAATAATTGATCCAGATATGGAGGAAAAAATAATATCTTTCGATGAAACTGAAATAGAAAGGTGTATTATAAATTTATTAGCTAATGCAGTTAAGTTCACTAAAAGGGGTGGAGAGATTCTAGTATATATTAAAGAAATTGAAAATTATATTGAAATAACTATAGAAGATACTGGAATAGGGATATCAAAAGAGGATCAAAAATTTATATTTAAGAAATTCTCACAAGTTGAGGGAACAGGAGTTGAAAAGGGAAGTAGTAGTGGTATTGGGCTTGCACTAGTTAAATATATAATGGAACTTCACGGTGGATACATTAAGCTTGAAAGTGAGATTAATAAAGGTAGTAGTTTTACTATAGGAATTCCCAATATAGTAGAGAATAATGAATATAGCAATGAAAGTAGAGCTTTGCTTTAGTGCAATTTTAATATGTTTTATTATATATTAAGATGATTAAAGATATATTAGTACGTAAAAGTATTAATATATCTTTTTTTATATTTACAGTCACAAAAGTGAGGGTGTTTTTATATTATGTAATATATGATTTCACCAACTAAATTTTAATTAGACAAAATGGAGGAAATGTTATTATGTATGATAACGAAATGAATACAAAGGATAAATTTGAGTATTGTGCAGATGTTAAGACTCAAAAACAATCTTTAACTGAACAAGTTGCTGTCACTCCTAATGTTATTGACAATGGACCTGCAGTTGTTAAGATTCCAGTGGTATTAGCAGAAGTAAATGTAACAATTCCTGTTGAAGCTACTATAACATTAGATAAGCCAGCAATTGAGATTAAAAGAATTAGAAAAAACGTATTTTTAACTCAATCCCGTATTATTCCATTTTCTCAAGATAGTCGACCTGGTACTGCGATATTATTTATAGAAGGTTTTATAAGAAAGAATATTGAGTATGCAACTCAATCTTGTTACTCATCTAAAACTCAAAATATTTGTGGAGATATAAGACATTGCACAGTTGAAGTTCCGTTCCATTTCTCAACAAGAATAACTTTTGTTAGACAACCACAGTTTAGCGAAAATACTACTGCAAGTGAATTAGAATTCTTTACAGATAAACGTAAAAGTTGTGATGTTTGCGCAGATCCAGTGATTGGACGTAATACTTGTGATCAAAGCTTTTTCTTTACAGAATTCTTTAATGAAAAACCTTTCACTGAATTAGTAAGAGCAGATATTGCTGAAGTTGATATCCACAAAGATCCTTATGTAAACTGCGAAAATCCTACAGAACAAAAGTTTATGAAGCTTACAGAAAAAGTAGTAGTTAATTTGACATTGAAAGTATTACAAAATCAACAAGTAAGAGTTACAGCACTATAATTAATAGAAATTATAAATATTATAATATAAAATTTTAAAAGATAATCTTTAAAAACTAAATATTGTGGACTTAAGACCGTTAACGTAGGTTTTAGGTCCACTTTTTATTTTATAGGATAAATATAAGAAATGTTTTTTATTTATACGTACTAAAAGTCGAAATTTGTATATTATACATTAGGTATATTTAACTAGCTATATTTTTATTAGATAAAAATGGAGGAAACTTATAATGAATGATGATAACGTGATTACAAATGATTATAAAAATGTAGAAGATACTTGTGTGACTGTTACTTCTCAAGTGCAATCATTAACAAAGCAAGTTCAAGTAACACCTAATGTTATTAAAAGTGGGACTGTATATGTTAAGATTCCAGTTGTATTAGCAGAAGTAAATGTAACAATTCCTGTTGAAGCTACTATAACATTAGATCAGCCAGCTATTGAAATTAAACGAATTAAGAAAAATGTATTTTTAACTCAATCTCGAATTATCCCATTTTCAGAAGATAAATGTTCTAATACTGGAATATTATTCATAGAAGGTTTTATTAGAAAGAATATTGAGTATGCTACTAAAACTTGTAGTTCAGATGTAAGCAGAAATGTTTGTGGAGATATAAGACATTGTACGGGTGAGGTGCCTTTTAATTTCACAACAAGAATTACTTTCATTAGAGAGCCGATATTTACTGAAAATACTGCAGCAAGTGAAGTAGTATTTTTTACTGATAAATTTGGAAGTTGTGATATGTGTTCAGATCCTGTAATTGGACGTAATCCTTGCGATCAGAGCTCTTTCTTTACAGAAGCCTTTAATGAAAAACCTTTTACTGAATTGGTGAAAGCAGATATTGCTGAAGTTGATATTCACACAAATCCAATTATGAATTGTACAATGCCTACAGAGCAAATGTTTACTAAAATTACAGAAAAAGTTGTTTTAAATTTAACTTTAAAATTATTACAAAAACAGCAAATAAAAATCACAGCATTATAATTATTAAATTATATTTAATAATAAATACAGACCTATAGCCAAATAAAATAGGTTTTAGGTCTGTTTTAAAGAACATTAAGATTATATACATAAATTCTTAAGTGGAGGAGAAATTATGGAGAGAATATACTATTCGAGACAAAATTATAATCAACTTAAGAGAAAACAGTACGAAGCATATCTTAGAATGCAAAATAGATACTACTTAAATAGGAAAAAATACTATGAAGAATATCTAAAAAGACAAAAAAGATATTATTTAAATAGAAAAAAACACTATGAAGAATATCTGAAAAGACAAAAAAGATACTATTCAAATAGAAAAAAATATTATGAAGAATATCTAAGAAGACTTGATAGATATTATTTGAATAGGAAAAAAAATTGTGAAGTGTATCTTAAAATGCAAAATAGAAATTATTTATATAAAAAAAATTATGGCTATTTTATAGATTATACTGAAGAAGACAATTTAAGGTATGAAAAACATAATTCAAAGCAATATGATTATTTAGAAGATGAAAAATATCCTAGTATTAAAGCACAGTCTAATATGGAGTCTATACAATTGAGTTATGATGAAATGATAGATGAGAAAACTGAAGAAATAATAGAAGATATTGAAGAGGAAATCACAGGAGAAGTTTTAGGGGAAAAAGACGGAGAAGTCCTAGAAGAAATTGGTGAAGAAATTATAGAAGAATCTAGAAAGAATAATATTTTGGATGAGGTTCTATACGTTAAATTTCCTGTTGTGTTGGCAGAGACCAATGTAACAATCACCGTTGAAGATACTATTATATTTAATAAAGAAGTTATGGAATTAAAAGAAATTAAAAAAAATGTATTTTTAACTAAGACTAATCTTATTCCTTACTCATCAATCACGGGGAATAAAGACTCAGGAATACTATTTGTAAAAGGTTTTATAAGTAAGAAGATTGAGTATAAAATTATGGAGTATAATGCATTTGAAGAATCAAATGTTCATGGAAGTATAAGATATTGTACAGTTGAAGTACCTTTTAATTTCACAACTAGAGTCACTTTTATTAGACAACCAATTTTTATTGAAAGCAATCATACAAGTGAATTGAAATTTATTGGAGACATACCGAATGATTTAGATTTAAATATTGAATATGATTCTTTTGAAAAAGGTTTCGTCTTTACAGAAGTCTTTAATGAAAAGCCTTTTGTTGAAATAGTAAAAGCAACTTTCATAGAAGTTGATAGTAATGATAATTCAATTTTAAGTAATGATGTGACTACAGAACAAATATGTACTAGAGTTAAAGAAAAAATAGTTTTAAGTTTAATATTAAGAGTATTACAAAATCAACAACTAAGAATAGAAAAGGAATAGGATTCTAAAATAGCACACACTATTTTCACTATTAAGATAATAAAGATATATTGATGCGTAAGAGTGTTAATGTATCTTTTTTTATTTTAATTAGCATATCATAATATTAATTATAAAAAGTATTTTAAAATAATAAATTTTTTAAATATCACTAGGAATAATAAGAAAATATTTTCTAAGAAAAATAGTCATATGCAGTTATTGCAAATTGTATTTGATTAGATAATAAGATATAATAAATCTGAAATATTATATTAATACTTAAAAATAATAATCTGGAGGCAAGACAATGGATAGAAAGGATTTTTCTGATTTAGAAGATCAAATAATGTCTACAGTTAAAAATGCATTTAATGCTATAGATTTTGCTAATTTGAAAAAAGATATTAGCTATAAAGCTGGGGACGCTATAAATGAATTTAAATATAAGCTAAATGAATATAATCAAAAGATGGAAAGTAAATATGGTACTTTAAATAAAAAGCCTAAAAATAATATAACACTATATATTGATAAAAGACCAGCTGGAAGTATATCAGGAATTGTATATATAATACTTGGATTAACAGGAAGCGTAGTTTTGGGATGCTTGTTACTTATGTATCTACTATTTATGTCTTTTTTCATTAAGATTATAGGTGATGCTTTTATTGGTTTTACAGTTATCGCTATTTTTTTGGCAATGAGTTTAGGTTTATTATTTACAGGAATAAATATAAGGAAAAGGTTAAAGCGATTTAAAAAGTATGTAAGATTTATAGAAGATAATAACTACTGCCTAATTAAAGATTTAGCAAGATTTTCTAAAGAAAAAGAATCATTTGTTATTAAGGACTTAAATAAGATGATTAATTTAGGTATGTTTATAGAAGGACATATTGATGAAGAAAAAACTTATTTTATGTTAAATGATGATGTTTATACTGATTATTTAAATCTAAAAAAACAGCAAATAGCTAAAGAGAAATTAAATAAACAAGAAGAATTAAATAAGGACATAAATGATTCAGAACAAGACGAGTTAAAATCTATAATTGAAATGGGAAGAAAGTATATTGAACAAATAAAAAGTGTGAGAAATGAGCTTTATAAGGAAGAAATAGCTATTAAGCTTGATAAATTGCAAAACATTGCAAGTAACATCCTTAGTTATGTTGAGAAAAATCCTAAAAAGCTACAAGAAGTTAATAAATTTATTAATCATTATCTTCCTATTACTATAAAACTTATTAATTCATATAAGGAACTAAATAATCAATTAGTTCAAGGAGATAATATTAAAAATGCGAAAATTGAAATTGTAAAGAGTATTGATATCATAAATAATGCTTTTGAAAATTTATTAGATGATTTATATGAAGATGTTGTTTTAGATATTTCCACAGATATTTCTGTTCTTAAAACCTTATTTAAACAAGAAGGATTAACAGAAGAGGACTTTAAAAAATAATCTTAAAGTAAGAGGGAGGCATTTATAATGAGCGATGAATTTAAAGATGTCAATTTAAAACCTGAATTAATATTTGAAGCAATTCAAGAAGAAGTTGTTAATATAGAAGTAAAAGAGGAAAAAAAAGAAGAAGTAATTGATGAAATCCATTTAACAGAAGAAGAAAAAAAGATGGTGGATCAGTTTGTAGACAAGATAGAAATAACTAATTCAAATTCTATTTTACAGTATGGAGTAGGAGCTCAAAAGAAAATTTCTGATTTCTCGGAGACAGCATTAAACAATGTGAGAACTAAAGATTTAGGTGAGATTGGAGATATGCTTTCTAATGTAGTTCATGAATTGAAAAATTTTGAAGATACAGAAGAGAAAAAGGGTATCTTGGGATTTTTTAAAAAAGGTAAAAATAAGATTACTGAAATGAAGATTAAGTATGATAAGGTAGAAGATAACATTAATAAAATGTGTAATACTCTTGATAAGCATCAAATACAGCTTTTAAAGGATATTGCAATGCTAGATAAGATGTATGAAATAAATAAGACATATTTTAAAGAACTTTCAATGTATATTTTAGCAGGAAAGAAGAAGCTTCAAAAATTAGAAAAAGAAGAACTTCCTAAATTACAAGAAAAAGCAAGAAGAAGTGGTCTTCCTCAAGATGCTCAGGAAGTAAATGATTTTATTGCTCTTTGCAATCGCTTTGAGAAGAAGATTCATGATTTGGAGTTAACAAAAATGATTTCTCTTCAAATGGCTCCTCAAATTCGTTTAATTCAAAATAATGATTCTCTAATGACTGAAAAAATACAATCTACAATTGTTAATACTATTCCTCTTTGGAAGAGCCAAATAGTTTTAGCACTTGGAGTTGCACACTCTGCAAATGCAGCAAAGGTTCAAAGTGAAGTGACTAATATGACCAATGAACTTTTACGTAAAAATGCAGAAATATTAAAAACTTCAACTATAGAAACAGCTAAAGAATCAGAAAGAGGAATTGTTGATGTTGAGACACTTAAAGTCACTAATGAATCATTAATATCAACACTTGATGAAATACTTCGAATTCAAACAGAAGGACGTCAAAAGCGTAGAGATGCTGAAATTGAATTAAGAAATATTGAAGATCAATTAAAAAATAAACTTTTAGATTTTAAATATTAATATTAGATAAAAGAACTATTACTACAATATAATGGTTCTTTTTATTTTTACTAAAAGTGATAAAAGTAGCGTTCAAAAAATTACAATTTTCTTAATATTCAGAAAGTTTATTTGAAATGATAAAATATAAAATTGTATAATTAAAGTGACAAAAGATATTACTAGATAAACTTATTAAAATGAGGAGGGATCATATGAATAAAAAATTAACAAATGAAGTCGGTGCACCTGTAAGTGATAACCAGAATGTCCTTACAGCGGGAAGACGAGGACCGATGTTTTTACAAGACGTATGGTATCAAGAAAAACTTGCTCACTTTGATAGGGAGGTAATACCAGAAAGGCGTATGCATGCTAAAGGTAGTGGTGCCTTTGGAACATTTACAGTTACTCATGATGTTACAAAATATACTAAAGCTAAGATTTTTTCTGAAATAGGAAAGAAAACTGATATGTTTATTCGTTTCTCTACAGTTGCAGGAGAACGTGGTGCTGCTGATGCTGAACGTGATATAAGGGGCTTTGCAATGAAGTTCTATACTGAAGAAGGAAACTGGGATTTAGTAGGTAATAATACTCCTGTATTTTTCTTTAGAGATCCACTTAAATTCCCTGATTTAAATCATGCTGTTAAGCGTGATCCAAAAACTAATATGAGATCTGCACAAAATAACTGGGACTTTTGGACACTTTTACCTGAAGCTCTACATCAAGTAACGATCGTAATGAGTGATAGAGGAATTCCTGCATCTTACCGTCATATGCATGGTTTTGGTAGCCATACCTTTAGTTTAATCAACGATAAAAATGAAAGATTTTGGGTTAAGTTCCATTTTAGAACTCAACAAGGTATAAAGAACTTAACTGATGAAGAAGCAGAACAAGTGATTGCAAAAGATAGAGAAAGTCATCAAAAGGACTTATTTGAAGCGATTGAACGTGGAGATTATCCAAAATGGACAATGTATTTCCAAATCATGACTGAAGAAGAAGCTAGAAATTATAAGGAAAATCCATTCGATTTGACAAAGGTTTGGAGCAAAAAAGAGTTCCCATTAATTCCTGTTGGAGAAGTTGAACTTAATAGAAATCCTGAAAATTACTTCGCAGATGTAGAACAAGCTGCCTTTAATCCAGCGCATATAGTACCTGGAATTGGATTATCACCTGATAAAATGTTGCAAGGTAGATTATTTGCTTACGGAGATGCTCAACGTTATCGTCTAGGAGTAAATCATAACTCTATTCCAGTTAATGCGCCTAAATGCCCAGTTTCAAGCTTCCATCGTGATGGACAAATGCGTGTTGATGGAAATTATGGAGCAACAAAGCATTATGAACCAAATAGCTATGATGTATGGCAAGATGATAATTCTTATAATGAGCCACCTCTTGAACTAAGTGGAGCTATGGATCATTATAGTCCTTATGATGACAAAGAAGATGATTGTTTCTATCAAGTAGGTGATTTATATAGGTTAATGAGTGAAGATAAACGAGCAGTTCTTATTGAAAATACAGCAAGAAATATTGCTCCAGTTACTGAAAATATAAAATATAGACATGCTGCACATTGTTATCTTGCAGATAAAGAATATGGTGAAAGAATGGCGGAAGCTTTAAATCTTGACTTAGAACATGTTATTGAACTTTCAAAAATGAATCATCAAGATAGATTTAAAGCAACTAAGTAGTAAATAATTATTTATAAAGACAGTTATAGAATTTAAACATATACATGGCTAATAAAATAAAAGATGATTTCTGTATTAAACAGAGTCATCTTTTTTTGTAAAAATTTGTAGTAAAAACTATTTATTTTATGATAAAATATTGTAGCTATTAAGAATAAGTATTAATTATATAATATATATTTATGTGCAAAAGATAAATATTTAAAGGTGAGAGGTAGTAAAATATGAAGTTAAAATTGTTAATATTTGTATTAATAATATCTGTACTAGTAAATACGGTAATGCCTATAAAGGTTTCAGCAGAAACATCAAATTATGAGAATTTTGAGAGTTTATCTATTGATGAAGGACTATCTAATGAATATGTGACAACAATATTTCAAGATAGTAAGGGATATATGTGGATAGGAACAATAGATGGTCTTAATAGGTATGATGGTGAAAGAATCAAAATATATAATTGTAGTAAAGAAGATAGTAATACTTTGAGTTCAACATATATAAATGATATAGAAGAAGACTCAATGGGAAATATATGGATAGCTACTGATAATGGATTGGATATTTTAGTAAGAGATACTGATACAGTTGTAAGAATGAAGGACCAAGAAGTAGATGTATATAATCTAGGTGAATTAAATATAACTTCTTTATTAAAGAGTACTTATGAAGATAATATAATGTGGGTTGGTACAGAAAATGGATTGATAAAAATAAACATTGAAAGTAAAACTGTTGAAGCTTTTTATAATGATAACAATGGTGAAAATTCATTAACTAATTCATCTGTAACAGCATTATCAGAAGGAAAATATAATAGCATATGGGTTGGTACTAAAGATGGAATAAATATTATAAATAAGAATTCTCAAATAGTTCATAAACGAAATCAGTTAGAGAAAGAAAAATTATACATTTATCATATATCAAAGGATTCTTTAGGTAATATGTGGATTTCTACTAAAGACAACATTATTGTTTATGATTTAAATGAAGATGAAAAAGATAATGTATGGGTATTATATCAAGAGAGTGTTAAAGAATATGATTTGGAAGAAAAAACATTAAATGAAATTTATACTTATAAAACTAAGGAAGAAGATGCTTATAATAATAGTTTCATTCTAAATGATAGTAATAATAATACATGGATATCTAGTAGCAATGGGATAATAAGGTATTCAAATGATAAGCAAGAAATTGATATATTAAAGAGGGATACAAGTTTTTCTGATCCAATTACAAGTAATGTTATAACCTGCTTTTATGAAGATTTTAATGGCACTATATGGATTGGAACAGATAAAGGTGTGAATATATTAAATTATTCAAATCAATTTCGTTCTCAGGAAAAAGAATTTGAAATTAATAACAAAAATATAGTATCTATGCTGTTACATGAGCAATACTTATGGGTAGCCACTAAATATAATGGAATATATATATATGATAAAACAACTGGTAATTTAGTAGATGAAATATATGAAAATGATAAAGGAATAGATTTAAAGGATAAACATATAAAGAGTTTATTTAAATTAAGTGATGAGTGGATTTTAGTTGTAACTAATAAAGATATAATATCTATTAATACAAAGGATAATTCATATAATTATAAGCTGATTGAAGATGGTTATTATTCAGAGATAACCTATGTATATGATGATGGGGAACTTGTTTGGATAGCAAATACGAATAATTTATATTCTTATAATTTAGAAACAAAAGAAAAAATATACCATAGTAAAAATTTAATAGATTTCAATATAAATCCTGGAGCCTTTAAATATATATTACCAGATAATACAGATAAAAATATTCTTTGGCTAGGTGGTGTAGAGACTGGATTAGTTAAGTATCATAAAGAAAAGGGAGTTATTGAACAATATAATAATAATCCTTTTGATGATAATTCTTTAATTAATGACTATATAACTTGTATGGAATTTGATGGTTCAGGGAATTTATGGATAGGAACTAATATAGGTATTAGTAAATTTGATATAAAAACAAATAAATTTACTTCTTATACTACAGTTGATGGAATAATAAATAATTTTATAAATTCAATTTTATTTGATGATAATGATAACCTTTGGATAAGTACAAATAAAGGACTAAGTAAATTTAATATAGAAAAAGAAGAATTCAGAAGCTTTACTAAAGCAGATGGTATATTTGGATATCAATTTAACTTAAATTCAAGCATAAAGTTAGATAGTGGTATGCTAATGTTCGGAAGTACAAATGGATGTACATATTTTTATCCAGATGATATAACTTTTATTAGTGCAAAGAAAAATAAAGTTGTAATTGGTGATATTTATATTGGAAAAGATATAGGTGTTTATAATGGAAAAGAATTAGTTTTAGAACATGATTATAAGGATTTATCTGTTGAGTTTTTCTTACCTAACTACGATAGCTTAAATAATATAACTTATGAGTATCGTCTTGAAGGAATTGACTCAGAGTGGATGTATTTGTATTCAAAAAGCAATCTAGAGTTCAAGACACTAGCTCCAGGGAAATATACTTTAAGGATAAGAGCTAGAAATGGACATGGTGAATTATCCGAAGAAACAAGTATGAATATAAGGATAAAAAATCCTATATGGAAAACCCCTTTAGCCTATATAATATATATTATTATTATTATAACAATAATTTCTTGTATTATGTATAAAGTTAATATACTACGAAAATTGGTAAATATAAAAACTATGAAGCTTAATAAACAATTAGAAGAAAATAAAAGATTAAGTCAGGAAATAATAGATAAGGAAAGGTTTAAAAATACTTACTTTGTTAATTTATCTCATGAGCTTAGGACTCCAATAAATGTGATATCATCAACAATTCAGTTAGTAAATTCTGTTTATAAAGATAAATGTATTCCATATGAAAAAGCAAGTGAATATATGAAGATAATTAACAAAAATTGTAATAATCTATTGAAAATAATAAATGATATTATAGACAGTTCAAAAATAGAGACTGGTCATTATATAATTAATAAGGAGAATAATGACATAGTATATGCAGTTGAAGAAGCTGCGCTTACTATGAGCAAGTTTATTGAAGATGAAGGATTAACTCTTATAGTAGATCCTGATATGGAAGAAAAGATTATTTCTTTTGATAGTACTGAAATAGAAAGAGTTGTAATTAATTTATTATCTAATGCAGTTAAATTTACTCCAGAAGGTGGAGAAATTAGAGTGTTTATTAAAGAAATTCAAAATCATATAGAAATTACTGTAGAAGATACAGGAATAGGAATTTCAAAAGAAGATCAAGAATTCATATTTAAAAGATTTTCACAAGCTGGGAAATCAGCTATTAGGAAGACAAGTAGTAGTGGAATTGGACTTACTCTTGTTAAACATATCGCAGAGCTTCATGGTGGATATATTAGGCTTGAAAGTGAAGTTGGTAAAGGAAGTAGATTTACAATAGTACTTCCAGATATATTAGAAAGGAATGTAGTATAAAAATATTAGTTTTAAGTAACATAATTCTTAGTGTGTAATATAATGTATTAATGAAGGTTAATATTTATATGGAGATGATGCATATGTATAATGATTGTTACCTTAAACATGAATTAGAATTTAAATCATTAGTATTTAATGCTGGATCTATAAATGATGCTGAAGAAACTGAGCCTGATACTGTACCTCTTGGAAGTGCTAATTCCAATCTTAGAATATTAGGATGGCTTCTTCCTCAAGGGGATCCAGATGAATATACACTTACTTTTAGTGTTCCTAGAGATGCTTTTAACAGAGCTAGGAGAGCTAAGGTATTTGTTCACTTATTAACTGATAATTCAAATACACCAAATGGTAATAGATTTGCAATTAGACTTTCATCACTATTTGCTAGAGCTAATGGTGTTGTTAATATAGCTAATCTTAGGACTATGAATAAAGTGAATATTCCAATTCAAAATTCACCAGGAAATTTTCAATATAATCATTATGTCTTAGAGTTTGATTTGAATGATACTATTAGACCAGAGGATTTCGCATTATTAAGTGTTGCACGTATAGCCTCTAATAATGATTTTGCTGGTGCATTACTTTTAACAAGTATTGAGTTTAGATATATAAGTATACAAGATTAATAAAATAATAAAGGAGGCTGTTTAATAACACAGCCTCTGATAATTTTAGAGGATAATTACGCTTCTTATTTTTAAAATTTTATGGAACAAAATGATTAATACCGTTTATAATATCAACTATTTCTTTAGGAGATTCTTTTAAATCATTCTCTAACCATGATTGTATAACAGCAAGAACTCCTCCCACAGAATATTTTATAAAATAATCTATAAATACCTGATCAACTTTTGGATTATCAATTAACTTATCTATTTCAGCCTTGTTTGCTAAGTAAATAATACGGTTTATAAGGTTACTTTCCATTTGTTTATTAAATAAAATCTTACATAACTCTTTATTATTTTTTATCAACTCAGCAACTTTAAGCAATAATACATCTTTATAAGCTTCAATGGGAGTACTCTCAATATATTCTAATATTTGATTAAATAGTTCATCTTCTAATGATTGAAGTAAATCATATGCATCTTTATAATGCTTGTAAAAAGTTCCTCTATTAATATCTGATTTTTTACATATATCTGTAACAGTAACTTCATGAATTTTCTTATTTTGAAGTAAATCAATTAAACTATCACTTATTATCTTTTTTGTATATAGAATTCTTCTGTTACCTTTAATTCCTGCCATTTAACTCCATCCTTCTATTTTCTAGCAAAGTAATTTTTAAATATATGTTAATAAATATACAAAAACAATAAAAGTGTATATTTAATAACACTGTAGAAATATGTGATTATTGTAAGCAGTTTAGTTATTATTTATACTTAGCAGTATATCATTAACCAAACATAGTGTCTATTTAATAACACTAGGTAATTTTTACTAAAGATAGGAGAAAGAGATGGCATATATAGAAATAATAGACGAATACAAAAGATATAAAATGGGTGAAAATATTATTGCAGCAAATGATGGAATTAATTTTTCAATAGAAAAAGGAGAATTTGTTATAATTTTAGGACCAAGTGGTGCCGGAAAAACCACTGTATTAAATATTCTTGGAGGAATGGATACTTGTGATGAAGGTAAGGTAATTATCGATAATACAGATATAGCAAAGTTTAATAATAAACAACTTACAAATTACAGAAGATATGATGTAGGATTTGTATTTCAATTTTATAATTTAGTTCAAAATTTAACTGCAAAAGAAAATGTGGAACTTGCTACACAAATTACAAAAAATGCTTTAGATGTTGATGAAACTCTTGAATTAGTGGGACTTGGACATAGAAAAGGTAATTTTCCATCTCAATTATCGGGAGGAGAACAACAGAGAGTAGCTATAGCAAGAGCAATAGCTAAAAATCCTAAATTGCTTTTATGTGATGAGCCAACTGGTGCTCTTGATTACAAAACAGGAAAACAAATTTTAAAGACATTACAAGATACATGTAAAAATACAGGGACAACAGTAATTGTTATAACTCATAATTCAGCTCTTGCACCAATTGCAGATAGAGTTATAAGAATTAAGGATGCAAAGGTTAGAAGTATAGAAGTAAATGAAAACCCTGTTTCGGTTGAATCTATAGAGTGGTAGAGGACAAATGATGAAAAATAAAGCATATAAAAAATCAATAACAAGAGAAATAATATCTTCAAAAGCAAGGTTTATTTCTATATTAGCCATAATATTTTTAGGAGTAGCTTTTTATACTGGAATAAAATCAGCTGGACCAGATTTAAAAGATTCTATAAATGAATTTTTTAGTGAACAAAATTTAATGGATAGTAAAATAGTATCAAGTCTCGGTCTTAATGAGAATGATTTAAATTTACTTGAAAATAACGATAAAATTTTAGACTATTATGCAACACATAGTGTAGATGTAAATTTAACTAATACAAATAATGTTGTTAGGTTTATGGAGTATAATCCTAATGATTCTGTTAACATGAATAAGCCTATTGTTATTGAAGGTAGGTTACCTGAAAATAGTGGAGAGATAGCTTTAGATGAAAATGCTTTAAAGGAAAATGAAAATCTAAAAATAGGTGATGATTATACAATAGAATCGGATGTAGATTTAGATGAGTATTTCAATAAAAAAACATTTAAGATAGTTGGATTTGTACAAAGTCCTATGTATATAGAAAATATATCTAGAGGCACCACTACTGTTGGAAAAGGAAGTATAGACTACTTTGCAATTTTAAATAATAGTGATATATCAATGGATGTATATACTGAAATATATGTAAGATTTAAAAATGTAGAAAGTTTTGGTTCATATAGTGATGAGTATAAAGAAAAGATGGAAGAAAATAATAAGTATCTTGAAGATTTATACTCAAATAGAGTTACAGAAAGAATTCAAGAAATAAAATCAGAAGCGCAAAAAGAATTTGATAAAGCTTATAAAGAAATGTTAAGTTCTGGAATAGCAATTGAAGATATACAAAAAGGAATAGATACTGAAAAAGAAAAATTAAATGATTTAGATAATAGTAAATATTATTTCTTTGATAGAGAAGATAATCCTGGTTACTCAACTTACAAAGGATCAATTGATAGTTTAGATAAAATAGCATCAGTATTTCCTGTATTCTTCTTTTTAGTTGCAGTACTTATATGCTTAACTACTATGACTAGAATGGTAGAAGAAAATAGAGTAGAAATAGGAACACTAAAAGCTTTAGGATATAGAGATATAGAAATATCAAAAAAGTTTGTAGTTTATGCAGCATTAGCAAGTATTGCCGGAAGTGTTATTGGGATATTAGTTGGAAGTAGTTTGCTTCCGTATATAATTAACCAAGCATATTCATCTACATTTACTTTACCAAATGTAAATATATATTTTTATCCATCATATATAATTCAATCTTTAGTGGCGTCAATAGTTTGTACAGTAGGAGCTGCTTTAATTGTATTAAAAGGCGAATTGATAGAAAACCCTTCTAATTTAATGAGGACAAAGGTTCCAAAACTTGGTAAGAAGATATTATTAGAAAGAATTACTCCTTTATGGGAAAGATTAAACTTTAATCAAAAAGTTACTTTTAGAAATCTCTTTAGATATAAGCAAAGGATGTTAATGACAATACTTGGGATATCTGGATGTATGGCTATGCTTGTTGCAGGCTTAGCTCTTGAAAAATCTACTTCTTCAGTTATGGATATTCAATTTGGTAAATTAATAAAGTATGATGCTATGGTAGTATTTAAAGATAATAGTACTGCACTTGAAGATGATGAGTATAATAAATCTTTAACTAACTTAAAAGGATATGAAAGTAGTTTAAATATTTATCAAGATTCAGTTACCTTTAGCAAAGAAGGTTTAAGTAAGCAAACTGCTACTATGTATGTACCAGAAAATACAGATGAGTTAAATAAGTATATATTATTAAATGATAGAGAAAGTGGTACTGAGTTTAAACTATCAAATAATGGTGTAATTATAAATGAAAAACTTGCAAGACTTTTAAATGCATCTGTAGGTGATACTATAATCGTAACAGATTCAGATAAGAATGATTATGAAGTTAAGGTAGATAATATAGTAGAAAATTATGCTGGACATTATATATATTTATCACCATCATATTATAAAGAGATATTTAATAGTGATCCAATATATAATGCACAATTATTAAAATTAAATTCAGATAGAGAAGATGATAATGCAATATCTACTACTCTTATGGATAATGATAAAGTAGTAAATGTTACACTTGTTTCAAAAATGAGAAGTTTAAGTGAATCTGCTGATTTAGGATTAGTTATGATAGTAATAATAGTTGCTTCAGGAAGTTTAGCCTTTGTTGTATTATATAACTTAATAAATATAAATGTATCTGAGCGTATAAGAGAAATATCAACAATAAAAGTATTAGGTTTTTATGATAGTGAAGTAGCAATGTATATATTTAGAGAAAATATAATACTTACTATATTAGGAATACTTTCTGGATCATTCCTGGGTAAAATACTATATGTATTTTTAGTGAGTACAGCAGAAACAGATAATATGATGATGATACCAACTGTAGGAATGAGTGGTTACATAATAGCTGGTTTAATTACAATGTTTTTTGCCATATTAGTTATGATAATGATGCACATGAAACTAAAAAAGATAAATATGATAGAAGCTTTGAAATCTATAGATTAAGATTAAATTTTAGTTATACAATAATCGTTTTATACAATATATAATAAAAATTTAAGGAAAAGTAAGGAGGCTATTGAAAAGAATAGTCTCCTTATTTTTATTAGATCATTTGTCATAATTGAATAATATATTTTATACTTATCTTTGATGTAAATAGAATTATAAATTATAATAGAGGTATATGGATAATTAAGTTAAATTAATAAAAAAATTACCATGCAATATTAGTATAATTAAAAATAACAATTAATTCACTATATATATATTAAATAAGGGGAGTAAGGAGAGTATTGGGAATGAGAAAGGATTTATATAGCATAAAAATAGGTTTAGTATTAGCTGGTGGAGGTGCTAAAGGTGCTTATGAAGTTGGTGTTTATAAAGCACTAAAGGAACTTGCACTAGTAGAAAATATAAAAGTTATTTCAGGTACATCTATAGGGGCAATAAATGCTCTTTTTTTTGCTATGGATGATTTAAAAGTAATAAATACTAGTTGGAGCAATCTTAATTATTCAAGATTTTTATTGAATGAAGAGAAAACAAGGTCAAAAAAAGTGCCTGCATTGCTAGAAAAAATTAAAAGTATTAATACAGAAGAGAAGATATTTGAACAAATAAGTTTAAGTGATATAGGATTATTATCTCAAGCTGGAGTGAAAAACTTTATTGAGGAATATATCAAAATAGATGTTATAAAAAAATGTGGTAAAGAAATTTATGCTTGTGCATATAACATAGATATGGAAAGGTCAGAATATTTTAAGTTAAATGATTGTAATGAAGAAGAGATAAAGGAAAGAGTTCTTGCATCTTGTGCTATACCACATATGTTTAAACCTATTGTAATTGATGATATGAGGTATGCAGATGGAGGAATACATTCACCTTTGTATTCAAAAAATAATGTGGATAATATACCAATTAATCCGTTAAGAGGGTATAATTGTGATATTATTATTGTTGTACATTTGTCTTATAAAAATAGGATAGATAGAAAAGGATTTGATAGTACTAATATAATTGAAATTTATCCATCATCTCCATTAGAAATATTAAATGGAATAGGAACTATTAATATAAAAAAAGAAACCATAGAAAATAGTATGGAACTTGGTTACAGAGATGCAATGGTTATACTTGCACCTATGATAATAAATATTTTAAAGAGAAAAAGTATAAAAAGTTTAATAGAAAAAAACAACGAGAATAATAAAAAGTTGATTTTGACAAGGAATTAAAAAGGTTAGTAAGAATATAAAATAAATAGAGTTAAGATTTAAGTGAAATTAAGAATATTTAAACTTATAAATAAGTATGAAAATAGTTATAAATAAGATTGACAAGCGTTATATTCAATGGTAATATAAGAAAAAATCCCTTTAAATTGATTCGAGAAATCAGCAAGGAAGTTATAGTATACTTATAAGTTTTGGCTTTTTTTTATGCAAATAAAATTATAAAAAGACCGATTAAAGAGTTATCATAGCCTTCCTTTCTAGGAAGGCTTTTATTTTTTAGAAAAAGTAGAAATTATAATTTATATAACTTAATAACATATTCTAAAAATAAAAATTAAAAATTAAGTATACTAGATTTTATGCAGTTGTTTATATCTCACAGATAGGGAAAAAGCTAGTTAGGAGAAGACAACATGAAAGTAAACAATAAGAAAGTAAAGAACAATAATAAAGTAGCAATAAAAATGACAATTGCGCTTATATTAGGAGTAGTAGTAGGGATAGGATGTCTATTACTAAGAGAAAGTTTAATTGCAAATGGAAATGCAGATATATGGACAAAAATAAATAGTATCTTATTCCAAGATATATCAGTAGATGGTGCAACAAGTGATTTAGGTATTTTTTATATTATAGGACAGCTATTTGTTAAATCACTTCAACTTATAATTGTACCAATGGTATTTACATCTATAGCATTAGCTATGTGTAAGATTAGTGATACTAAGAAACTTGGACGTATTTCATTTAAGACTATATCAGGATTTTTAATAACATCATTTTTTGCATTGCTATTAGCTGGAATAGTAGGTTTTACAATTAAGAACATCGGTTTATTCACAGCTAATGTAGATAATGTTGCAGCACAAGTTGGAGTTGCAAGCTCTAGCAACCCATTACTTGTAATATTAAATGTAATACCAAGTAATATTATTTCTGTTTTCTCAGGAAATAGTGAAGTTCTTGCAGTAGTATTTATAGCTGTAGCAACAGGATTATGCATTAATTATTTAAATGATAAGGTAAAAGTGCTAAAGACATTGTTAGAAGAGGTTAACTCAATTATTACTGTATTTTTATCATTTGTAATTACTAAGTTTGGACCAATTGGGATATTTGTACTTTTAACTAGAACTTTTGCAATATACGGAATAGAGAATTTAAAACCAGCCTTAGTATATGTAGTAGTTACAGTAATTACTTTATTAATATTCTTAATATTTGGATATGCAATATTTATAGCTATAGGTGCTAGACTTAATCCAATAAAATTTGTAAAGAAAATAGGAAAAGTTGCTTTATTTGGATTCTCAACTTCATCTTCAGCAGCAACACTACCTTTAAATACGAAGACTACAACTGAAGAATTAGGTGTTGATAAAGATATATCATCATTTATACTACCACTTGGAATGACTGTAAATATGAATGGTACAGCAATAATGCAAGTTATAGCAACAATATTTATAGCATCAGTAGCAGGTTATAACGTAACAGTAGGTAATATAGTGGTTATTGCATTAATAGCGTTAATATCATCAGTTGGTACTCCAGCTACACCAGGAGCAGGAGCAATAATACTTTTCACAGTATTAACAGGTATGGGATATAATAATGATGCAGCAATACTTGCTTACTCATTAATTCTTGCAATAAATAGACCTATTGAAATGCTTGTAACTTCATTAAATGTAGTAGGAGATGCAGCAACAAGTGTTGTAGTTGCAAAATCTGAAGGAATGTTAAATGAAGAAGTTTATAATGCAAATTAAAAGATTTTATATATAAATGTTAATGGAGCTGTCCCAAAATTCATATTAAATTCTGGGACAGCTCCAAATTATGAAATTATATTGATTTAAAAAACTCCTTAAGGAGTTTTCACCTCCATTTTACATTTTACATTATTCATTTTACATTTTATTTGCCACTATCTCCATAGTTTGATAATACTCTTGCACTAGGATCATTTACATTACAGCCTTCCCAAGACTTATTTGGCATCCAGAAATTTGCTATCATTTCTGCTTGGTTTGTATAATATTCTTCAAATATTTCTCTATATAATAAAGACTCCTTTGTAAATGGTTTTGAGTGGTAATCATATTTTTTAGATAAGATTTCAAAATCTTTATCAGAATATTTTTCTTCTGCATATTCCTTTAAGTAATCCACCATAGAATGTCCTACAGCATCACTAAAGGCTGCTTTTTCACGATATAAAATATTTTCTGGAAGATAATCTCCTTCAAAGGCACGTCTTAAAATATATTTTCCCATGTTATATTTATTTAATTTCTTTTCTGGATCAATAGACATAACATATTTTACAAAGTCTAAATCTCCAAAAGGAACTCTTGCTTCTAGAGAGTTTGAGCTTATACAACGGTCTGCACGAAGAACATCATACATATAGAGCTCGTTTATTCTTTTCTTAGATTCATTTTGAAATTCTTCTGCATTTGGAGCAAAATCAGTATATTTATATCCAAATAACTCATCAGAAATCTCACCGGTTAATAGTACTTTAACATCAGTATTTTCATGTATCTTTTTACAAAGTAAATACATTCCCATACTTGCTCTTATTGTTGTTATATCATAAGTTCCAAGAATTTTTATAACTTCTTCTAAAGAGTTAAGAACCTCTTCTTTTGTCATATAGAATTCTGTATGATTACTACCTATATAATCTGCAACTTCTTTAGCATATTTTAAATCAATAGCATCCTCTGTCATACCTATGCAAAAAGTTTTTATTGGTTTTTCAGGATGTAATTTTTGTGCAACGGCACATACTAACGAACTATCTAAGCCACCACTTAATAAGAAACCTACTGGAGCATCAGCATCCATACGTTTTTCTATTCCAGATATTAATTTATCATGGACTTTTTGAAATATAACTTCTAATTTATCTTTGCAATAGTCTCCATCAATTTCAGTAATATCACAGTAACATGTGAATTTACCATTAGCATAGTAATAGCCTGGAGGAAATGGCATAATTTTATCTGTAAGACCTACTAAGTTTTTCGCTTCACTTGAAAAAAGTATTTTGCCAGATTTAGAATATCCATAAAACAATGGACGGATTCCGATTGGATCTCTAGCTGCAACGTAAGTATCGTTTTCCCCATCATAGATAATAGTTGCAAATTCAGCATCTAACTTTGAAAACATATCTAATCCATATTCATAATACATTGGAAGTAGTATTTCGCAGTCACTATCAGATATAAAGGTATAGCCCTTTTTCATTAATTTTTTCCTAATTTCACGGAACCCATAAATTTCTCCATTACAGATAACAGCATCTTTCTTATTTGTGAATGGTTGCATTCCACTAGTGCTTAAATCCATAATAGAAAGTCTTTGAAATCCAAACACCCCAGATGGCAGAGCTAGTATCTTTGTCATATCTGGCCCTCTAGATTCAGTCCTTTTTAAAGCCTCTTCAATTTTTTCCATTTCAATGTCTTTTCCTGCGTAACACATAATTGTACACATATTAATAGCCCCCTTAAATATAAAAAATAGCATCAATCGTCTTAATAATAGGACGAATTGATGCTTATCCGCGGTACCACCTAAATTACCATAAAAGGTCTCTTCCCAGCCACTACTGGTATCCATATAACGCATGGAATACGGCGCCCCTAATTTATCTTTTAACATAAAAAGATATTTCAGTTTGCAGCTACTGAGTGTTATTCAAAAAAGGCCTTCCACTGGGTTTACACTATCTCCAGCTCACTGTTGGTGGTTACTTTTTTTACTTGTCTCTATCTTTGCTTTTAATTAATTGTATTTATTCTAAGTTTTTTATATTAATTTGTCAATAAATTTTTAGAAAATTTATAATATTATAATTGCAATCACAAGTATCCATATAACTAAAGGCTTTATAAAACTATATGATTAAGTAAAGTGGGGAGATGTTGAATAACATCTCCAAATTATTATTTACTCTAATTCATACCATCCCTAGTACAATTATATTGGAAAGGGGGTTGAGTTTGAAGGTAAAATCCATTTCTAACTTGTGAAATCCAATTTTGAAAAATTTCTAACCAAGCATTACTAGTAAAGAAATCTGATAAAGGTAAATTGGAATTCCATTCTAATAATAAAAATGGTCCTATTCCATAAGACCATATTCCAGTTTGTTCTATAGTAGATTCTCTAATTAAAAGCATAGGAAGACCAAATTGAAAAGCCATAGCAGGCTCTATTTGGGCAAAAGGACTTCCTTCCCAAGTAGTTAGTTCAAGAGGTTGTCCTAAATTGTTTTGTAATACATTAACTTCTCTTTGAGCTAGGTTAAGTGCTATAAAACCATAGCTTGAAAGTATCATTCTTCTTATATTAGTTAATGGTGGTTCAGGGTATTGTTCAGTAACAGGTAATGTTCTTGGAAATAATAGAGCTGTACGAATTTCTTTAATTATATTCTCAACAAATTCACTTTGCTTTGTGTTTAATCTACTTGGATGGCTAAGGAAAACTGGAATTCTATATAGAAGATTTGAACATTCTTTCATTAGATCAGTATGGTTTGATGATATACAACTATAGTCAAGATTTGTTTTATTACTCATATAAATATTTTCATCTCCATATTTATTATTTGTTTCAACTTAAAAATATCTGCATTACAGTATATTACATAAGTGATAAAATTGTTAATTAATTTTTCATATTCTAGAATAAAAATATAGTTAGTAATTTACTGCACTTTTTTGATATAAGATAAAGAATACTGTGGAAAACCCTTTCACTATATTGACAATATAAATATGAAAGTAGTAAAATAACAATAATGATAATCATTATCATTTAATGCTTTTTGTTTGTCGTTTTAAAATTTATAACTAATGATAAATATATTTGTATTATATAGATTTTAAATGAATATTAAGCTGATTTTATGGTGTGAAAAATAAATGGAGGGATTTATTAGTATGACTACAAAATATCCAATGTCACAATTGATTAGAGAGAGAAGAACAGTAAAAAAATTTAAAAAAGATAGTATATCTATAGAATTATTAAGTGAGTTACTTGAAATAGCTAGCTGGGCTCCAAATCATAAGTTAAGAGAACCATGGAGATTTATTATTTATCATAATGAAGGAGCAGAAGTATTAGCTAATTTAATTTTTGATGTAGCATCAAAAGGACCAAAAATGAAGAAAAGTCCTGAAGAATTGAAAAATTATTTTGCATCTATACCAGCACATATACTTGTTGTAATGCCTGAAGATCCACAGCCTTTCGTTAGAGAGGAAGATTATGCAGCTACATGTGCATTAATTCAGAATTTCCAACTTGCAGCTTGGGAAAGAGTGGTCGGTGTATTTTGGAAGACAGATTCTTATTTAACTCTACCAGAATTTAGAGAAGGTGTTGGTGTTGAACCAGGAGAAAAAATAGCAGCTATTCTCCATATTGGCTATCCAGATATAGTCCCAAAACCTCGAAAAAGAACTGAAATAGATAAAAAAATAACTGTAATTGAAAGCTGATGAAAAGAAGCAGTAGGAAAATTTAGTTTCACACTAATATTTCTACTGCTTTTGAACATTTCAGACTTCACCCAAATATATCGTATTATGACATTTATTTTTATCAGAAATATTAAATATTTTCATTTTAATCATAATTCGACTAATTTCAAGATATGATAAAATAATGAAAAGGATTACTATATAATATTATTTGATTTATTAAAGGAATATTTTTAAAAAGTATATAAAATGGTTATTTTATATAATATAATGGTTATACTAATTATAATAAAATAAATAAAATAAGGAGAATTAGTATGAATAAAAAGTTGCCAAAAGAAGCTTATGGTGGGGTCCATGGGAAAGAATATGTTCCGTATATTACGGATAAGTCAAGAAAAGGAACAAACATATCTGTTACAATAATCGGTATTGTATTATCAGCTATTTTTGCTGCATCTACTGCTTATTCAGGTATGAAATCAGGATTAACTGTTGCAGCGGGTATCCCAGGTGCAATAATAGGATCAATGTTAATAGGAATATTTGCTCGTAGCAAAGGAATTCTAGGCAAAAACATAACACAAGGTATGTCTAGTGGGGGAGAATCCATAGCAAGTGGTATGATTTTTGTTTTACCTGCAATTATACTAATTGGAAATAATATTACTTTTATGGAAGGTTTAGTAGTAGGTGTGGGAGGAGTTCTATTTGGTATAGGAGCTATGTCACTAGTTTATAACTATTTGATAGTAGAAGAACATGGTAATCTTATGTATCCAGAGTCATTAGCAATATCTGAAACTCTTGTAGCATCTGAAGGAAACGGAGAAGCTATAAAATTCATGGGAATTGGATTTGCAATAAGTGGTATTATAAATGTTTTAACTGGATCATTTTTAAATATAATAAATAATACTATTACTTATGTAGGAAGTAAATTTTATAAGTGGAAGTTCTCTGTTGAGGTAAATCCACTTTTACTAGGAATAGGATTTATAGTTGGATTAGAAGTATCACTAACTATGTTTGCAGGTTCAATATTAGCTAATTTTGGGATTGCACCATTAATAGGATATTTCACAGACTTAGCTGATAAAAATATTGTATCATGGAATAATGCATCAGTATTCCTTAATCAAATGGATGTAAATGCAATATCAGGAAGCTATGTTAAGTATATAGGTGCAGGAATGATGTTATGTGGTGGAGTAATAGGTGCCCTTAAGCTTATTCCAACAATAATTGTTTCTGTGAAAGAAACATTAAAATCAAAATCTAGTTCAGATAATACTTCAGATAAGAGTTCTGCAGAGATAATTGTACTTTTAGTTGGTATTATTGTTGCATTTATTTCAGCATTTTTAATTTCAGAAAGCATTAAAATGGCAATAATTGCTGTGATTGTCGCTTTGATATTATCTTTATTATTTGTTATAGTATCTGGACGTTTAACAGGAACAATAGGAACTTCAAACCTTCCAGTATCAGGTATGACAATAGCATCATTAGTTATTTTAACATTAGTATTTGTTGTTATGGGATGGACATCTCAAGCAGATAATAAATCATTACTTTTATTTGCATCATTTATGGTTGTAGCAATTTCAGCAGCAGGTGGATATAGTCAATCACAAAAGGTAACCTATTTAATAGGTGGAAGTAGAAAAGAAATGCTAAGTACCTTTACTATATCAAGTATAGTAGGTGTAATTGTGGTTACAGGAACTATAATGTTACTTTCAAACCAACTAGCAGTTACAGGAGCAGATGCACAATTTGCACTTCCTCAAGCAAACTTAATGGCTACTTTAACTTCAGGTATAATGTCTGGAGATTTACCTTGGCCAATGATTTTAGTTGGTGTAGTTATGGCTTTATTTTTATTCATGGCAAACTTACCAATAATGACTGTAGCAATTGGATTTTATTTACCTATATCAACAACATCAATTATACTTGTTGGAGCATTAATTCGTGTATTAGTTGAAAAGATGAGTAATAGTGATAAGGAAAAAGAAGCTAGAGTTTCTAATGGAATAAGCTTGTCTTCAGGACTTGTTGCAGGTGGATCAATAATAGGGTTAATTGGTATAATACTACAAGTGACAGGAATTATAACTCCTATGACACCAAATGGATTTGCAGCTAGTAATAGTATGGGTATAATATTATTGCTAATTTTAGCTATAGCAACAGCAATTCCTATTATAAAGTCTAAAGTTAATACCCACTAATAAAGATATTAAAAAAGCTGTACAAATAAGGTATAGTGTGATTATGTAAATAAAATAGCATCTACATTAATGTAGGTGCTATTTTTTTATCTAAAATAGTCACAACAGAAATACATTTTTCTTGCTTAAACAACATATTGGATTGGATAATTTATAGTAGTCTGAATAGCAGGTATTTTTATTGTTAAGTTTAAGAAGAGTGTAATTAATATTGATAAGAAATAGAATTAATTTGATAAAAATTATTATATACATACAAAATGAATAAAAATAGTGATAGAATTATAAATGAAGAGAATATTAGATAAGGGAGGAGCAGGTATGGACTTAGATAGAAAAGTTGTTAATACCATTAGAGGATTATGTGCTGATACAGTTCAAAAGGCTAATTCTGGACATCCGGGTTTACCTTTAGGAGCAGCACCAATGACATATGCATTATGGTCAAAAGTAATGAATTGTACACCAAAAGACGTTAATTGGGTAAATCGTGACAGATTTATTCTTTCAGGGGGACATGGATCTAGCCTATTATATAGTATGCTTCATTTATTCGGTTTTGGAGTAACTATTGATGATTTAAAAGGGTTTAGGCAATTAGACTCTAAAACGCCTGGACATCCAGAATATGGACATACTGTTGGAATAGAAGCTACAACTGGTCCTTTAGGAGCAGGTATGGCAATGTCAGTAGGTATGGCGATGGCAGAAAAACATCTTTCAGCAGTATTTAATAAAGAAGGATATCCAGTAATAGACCACTATACATATGTATTAGGTGGAGATGGATGTATGATGGAGGGGATCTCATCAGAAGCCTTTTCATTAGCAGGAACACTTAAACTAGACAAGTTAATTGTGTTTTATGATTCAAATAATATATCTATTGAAGGAAATACAGATATTGCATTTACTGAAGATGTAAAAATGAGAATGAAAGCTTTTGGGTTTAATGTATTTAAGGTAGAAGATGGAGATAATCTTGAAGAGATTTTAAGTGTAATTAATGAGGCTAAGAAGTCAGTTGGAAAACCATCATTTATCGAAGTAAAAACTAAGATAGGTAAGGGATGTCCAGCAAAAGAAGGAAAAGCAAGTGCTCATGGAGAACCTCTTGGAGCAGATAATGTAATAGAATTAAAGAAAAATCTAGGTTTAGCTGAAGATAAAGATTTCTATGTTGATGAAGAAGTTTATAAACATATATCATCTGAACAAGAAAGAGCTAACAAAGTATATGAAGCTTGGAATAATATGTTTGAAAATTATCTTGTGAAGTTCCCAGAAATGAAGGAATTATGGGATAAATATTTTAATGTTGATTATGCAAAAGTATTAGATGAAAGTTCTGAATATTGGCAATATGATAAGAAAGCTAATGCTACAAGGAACTTATCTGGAATTGCAATGAATAAAATTAAAGATTTATTTCCTAACTTTATGGGAGGAGCTGCAGATTTAGCACCATCAACTAAAACATATTTAAATGGCGCTGGAGATTTTAGTAGCGATAATTATAGTGGTAGAAATATACATTATGGAGTTCGTGAGCTAGCTATGGCTGCTATGGGAAATGGAATCATGTTACATGGTGGTTTGAAGACGTTTGTATCAACATTCTTCGTATTTAGTGATTATGTTAAGCCAATGGCAAGATTATCAGCTCTTATGAAGTTACCATTAATATATGTATTAACTCATGATAGCATTGGAGTTGGAGAAGATGGACCAACCCATGAACCAGTTGAACAATTAACAATGCTTAGAGCAATGCCTAACTTTAATGTATTTAGACCATGTGATGCAACAGAGACTAATATAGCTTGGTATATGGCTATGACATCAAAAGAAACACCTACAGCTTTAGTTTTATCAAGACAAAATCTTCCTGACATAGAAGGTTCAAATAAAGAAGCTATGAAGGGTGGATATATAATAGATGACTCTAATGGTGAACCAGAAATTATATTAATGGCTTCTGGATCTGAAGTGGCTTTAGCTATTGAAGCGAAGAAGAAATTAGGAAGTGATAAAATTAGGGTAGTAAGTATGCCTTGTATGGACTTATTCAAAGAGCAAGATTCAGAATATAAAGAAAAAGTTCTACCAAGAAGCGTGACTAAGAGAGTTGCTATAGAAGCAGGCTCAGGATTAAGTTGGGGAGAGTTTGTTGGATTTGATGGTAAATATATAACTATGGATACGTTTGGAGCATCAGCTCCAGCTGATTTATTATTTGAAAAGTTTGGATTTAGTGTTGAAAATGTAATTAAAGTTATTAACGAATTATAAAGTTGAATCAGAATAGATCAATAAGCACATAAATTTTTTTGAATTAAAGCTTAGGAATTTATGTGCTTTTGTATATATAAGGTTATGAATAACATATATTTGTATAATGTTACGAAAATAAATGTATAATAAAAATATACATTTTATAAGGATATACAAAGAAAGTTAATAAATATGGTTATCATAAAATTAATATAGAGTCGTAAATTAATTAGGAAGAGGAGAAAATATAATGATATGTGAAAAGATAAATATCTGTGATATAAATAATAATTTAAAAGATAGTAGTGCTTATATTAATGTTTATATTCCAGATAATAGTGAAGAAATAAATATAAATAAAAAAAGAACAACTATAGTAATATGTCCTGGTGGTGGGTATGTAGGAACTTCTGATAGAGAAGCTGAACCAGTAGCTTTTAGGTTTCTTTCAGAAGGCTTTAATGTAATAATACTAAGATATAGTGTTGCTCCTAATAGATTTCCATCTGCAATATTAGAACTTTCAGCTACTATGAATTATGTTCATGAAATGAGTGAAACATGGAATGTAGATAATAATAAGATTATAGTTTGTGGATTTTCAGCAGGAGGGCACTTGGTAGGAAGTCTTGGAGTTTTATGGAACAAAGATTTTATATCAGAGGCTTTAAAAATAAAGAAAAGCAATATTAAACCTAATGGAATGATATTAGGCTATCCAGTTATTACAAGTGGAGAATTTGCACATAAAGGTTCCTTCGAAAATTTATTAGGAGAAGAATCAAGTAAAGAAGAAAGAGAAAAACTTTCTCTAGAAAAATTAGTATCTAAGGATACACCACAAACTTTTTTATGGCATACATTTGATGATGGAGCTGTACCAGTAGAAAATTCATTATTATTTGCTAATTCTTTAAATGAAAATAAAATACCTTTTGAGCTTCATATATATCCAAGTGGCGTACATGGATTAAGTCTTTGCGATGAAACTTCTGCAAATAAAAATGATCTTAATCATATAAATACACATGTAGAATCTTGGTTTAAATTAGCTATAAAGTGGATTGATTCAATTTAATAGTAATTCAGTAACTATAGAGTTTAGTTACTGAATTTTTTTGCATTTGGAAAGAGTTTACTTCTATTTATATAATAAGTGTAGTAAGATTTAAGATATAATAGAAGGTCAAATAATTAGGAGGTAAAGTAATATGATAAAACTAATAGCATCGGATATGGATGGAACATTATTAAATAGTAATCATGATATTGATAAGGAAACTGTAGATGCCATTAGAGAAGCAGAAGAGGCAGGTATAATATTTGCAATTTCTACTGGAAGAGAATATGATAGTGTAAAGGAAGTGTTAGATAAGCATGATATTAAGGCACAGTGTATTCTTTCTAATGGAGCTGAGTATAGAGACGAGGAAGGGAATATATTAGATATTATTAATATAGATTTAGAAATTGCTAGAAGAATAATAGATATTTTAGTTGAAAATAAGGTTTCACCAAGAATTTTCACTAACAAAGGTGTATTTACTACTTCTACAAGAAAAAAGGCCTTAGAAGAGGTAACATATAGGACTATGAGTTTCAATTCTGACTTGACAGAAAATGAAGCAAGAAAAATATCAGAAAATCTAAGCTTTTTTACAGTTTTAAAGTACATAGATAATTTAGATGAATTCTTCACTGACGACATAGAGATAAGAAAGTTTGTTGCTTTCAATAATGATATAGAATTAATAGATAAAATGAAAAGAGAGATTAGTAAAATAGAAGGGTTAGCTGTATCTTCTTCTTTTAGAGATAATATAGAAATAACAGATATAAATGCTCAAAAGGGTATAATTTTAGAACAAGTTGCAACAAAATTATCCATAGCGAGGGAAGAAGTTATGATATTAGGTGATAGTTTTAATGACTATTCTATGTTTGAAATATTTGAAGAAACTGTTGCGATGGAAAATGCAATCCCAGAAGTTAAAGCAATTGCAAAATACATAACAGATTCTAATGATAATTTAGGTGTTGCCAAAGCTATACGCAATGTTTTAAATAATGAAATGAGTAAAATGATTAAAGAATAAACGATTAAAAACTTCTTTTATAGTTTTGAGTTAGCTATAAAAGAAGTTTTTATTTTTTAGTATAATATGAAACTAATCTAGTAAACAATATATTTATATAGTTAAGTGAGGTGTAAGATGAATAATAATTATGATTATTTTTTTAAATGGTTAAAAAATGCAACTAAAGAAGAAAGACATATTTCTGAAATGGAGTCGTTTGCTAAAAAGCATCCTATAATATTTATGAAGTTTCATACTTTATCTAAGGGGATAGTAGGTTATGAAGAAAATGATAAAGAGTATATAGAAGCTAAAGAAAAAATAATTGATTTAATAAAAGAAAATGAAGAAAAATTTAAAATTGTAACTGATGTAGTAAAGAATAAATTTAGTGGAAAGTATTTTTAGATTTTCAGAAGAAAGACGCTGATTTGTTGCATAAACTCCAGTTATGTAATATAACTATTCTTGTACATAGTTATATTGGAGGGTTATATGCAGCAAAATAATAGATTAAAAACAGTAATATTTGATATGGATGGGGTTTTATTTGATACAGAAAAAATTTATTTAGATGTTTGGACAAAAATCTTTAATAAGTATGGGTATAATATGACTAAGGAAATATATTGCAAGGTAATAGCAACTGGACGAGAAAATGTCAAAAAAGTATTTAAAGAAGAGTTCGGTCAAAAATTACCTATAGAAGAAATGTATAAAGAAAAAGATAAGGTCTTGGCTGAAGAACTAGAAAAGAAAATTCCTATAAAAAATGGAGCTAGTGAATTACTTAATTATTTAAGAAATAAAAAGTACAAGCTTGCATTAGCGACATCAGCATCGAGAGAAAGAATGGAAAAGCAATTAAAAGAATCTAATTTAAAAGAAATGTTTGATGAAGTCGTATGTAGGGATGATGTTAAAAAAACAAAGCCAGATCCTGAAATATTTATAAAAGCAGCTAATAAACTTAATGTTAAACCAGAAGAATGTATTGTAATAGAGGACTCATCTGCAGGAATCGAGGCCGCATACAAAGGGAATATGGCTCCAATTCATGTAATTGATTTGAAAGAGGCTGATGAAAAAATAAAAAAGTATAGTTACAAAAGATTCAATGATTTATATGAAATAAAAAAATATTTTGAAGAAGAATAGTATAACGATATAGATAAATAAAAAAAGAGGATTTCCATAATGATTGAGGAAATCCTTTTATATATTTGATTCTATGAAATTTACAAATGAATTTAATATTATTTTTCTTTCTTCATCGCAATAGTAAAAGTGTTTAGATTTTTTTAGAATATGTAATTCAATGTTATCATTATTATTTATATAATTTAAAGTACGATTACTAACAAATTCATCTTCATTAGATTGATAAATAATTAATAAAATATCTATTTTTGATATACGATTTTTCGTATTATTAGCTTCTTTAAACAACTCAATATATCTAGGAATCCAAGTTAAAAAAGTCAATATGTTTTTAGTAGTTATACTATATACTTTTTTAGCAGCGAGTGCAATTAGGTCATTTTTTCTAACTAAATTAAAGGCAACTTTAATACTATTTATAACACCAGTTAACTGCAGATGTATGCAAATGGGAATGGCTAATAGAAATAAACCTTTTATTTTTTTAGGATAGTTAAGAGATGCGTCAACTGCTAATAAAGCACCCATGGAATGGCCAACTATAAATATGTTTTCATAACTCATTTCTAAATCAACTATGATATTGTATATATAACTTTTCCATTCAGTCATATTGCTATTTCTAAAGTCTTTTCCACTGCCACCATGACCAGGCAATAATAGATTAACAACCGATATTTTATTATCTATTATTTCTATAAAATCATTAAATTGATTTGGGCCCTCTAGTATTCCATGAATAAATACAACTACGGTTCTAGAATTATTAACATGACTTATGTATTCTTTATGTGATTTCATAGACTCCTCCTACAGATGAAAAGTGATAAATGTTAGAAAATTTATTTTTTTGTTGGAGTAATATTAATGTGCATAATTACTCTTTGTTAAATATAGCATTTAAGATTTATATTTTAATTTTAGTAGAAAAAAACTTTACTATGCAAGGAATAAAAATCCAAACATTTATAAGAAAATTAAAAACCACCGTATCTTAAGGTGGTTTTTAATTAATTTGATATTGAATTCTTTTTATGTTTTAATATAAGTTTGTTCACGGTTGGAATAATAGTAGGATTCCAGTTCAAACTTGGTATGTACTCTATAGGTAGCCATAACAATTTAGTATATTCAGTAGGAGATAGATTGTCCCCTAAAAGAGTACATTTAGCTACCATTAAGTTTAATATGTAATCATCATATTCATATGTAGTTGCAGTAAATAGTGAATTAACTTTTATTCTACAACCTAGTTTTTTATTTATCTCTCTAATTATAGCTTTTTCAGGTGGTTCACCATCTTCAATTTTTCCACCAGGAAATTCCCAAAGACCAGAAAGAGACATATCTTTTGAACGTAAAGTGCAAAGAACTTCAGATTTATCATTTTCAATAATTGCATCTATAACTTTCACAATTTTTTTCACAATTATTCACCTCTAAAAATAATAATAGCATAGAAATTATAAAAAATATATACAAATTACACATTAAAGTTACTTGTAAAAATAGTATTTTTTATATAAAAGATTTGATAGTAGTAGTAGTTTTAAATTGAATAAAAAGAATATAGATATAGAAAACTATATCTAAGAAATAAACAAGTT
>NZ_JASCQJ010000039.1:0-32964 GCF_033043255.1 Clostridium lamae
CATCATTATCACTAATATTTACAATAAAATTTCTTATCTTAATCCAATTCATTATGTACTCTCCTAATATTTTATATTTGAGGAATAAATCTTAATAATAAATATGAAATATTTATTTATAAAATAACTAAAACAAAAATGGAATACATAGAATTAATAATATATTTATGTGTTTGGATATAAAAACTTCAAACTACATCAAAACCATATGAGATAACTATACGATATAAATGGTTTGTAAAAAGCACATATTACTAATTATTAAAGCTATTGAATTTATTGTGTAGTAATGAGTATAATTGATTATAACAATATTTGGAAGTTGACTTATATTTAAGAACATATATTAATTTTACAGGGGGAGTAAAATTGAAAAAAAATATTTGGAAAGTAATTAGAGTATCTGTATTAAGCATTATTCTATTAGTAGGGGGATTTTTTGTATATTTATATTTTAATCAGCCTATTTCAATCTATAAGGTTAAGGAATTTGAAAGTATAGGAAATCCAAACTTAGATAAAGAATTATCTAAAGAAGAAGTAAAAGAAGATATTGAGAATATTATAGATATAGTAGAAAAAACACATCCTATATTTCTAGAGGAAGTACCTGAAAAGTATTATAATTCAAAGAAAGAAATTTTAAGTGTAAGTAATTCTAGTATGACGGTTGGAAGTTTGCAAAAGGAAATATCAAAATACTTATCATCAATAGAAGATGGACATACATCTCTTAGATGGAGTGAAAATATGTTTCTTAATGTAGAGTGGAAATATAAAGATGGAAAGCTAATATTACTTGATAAAGATAAGAAACTAACTAATAAGAGAATTAAGAAAATAGGAAATGTAGATATTGATAGAATAGTGCAAATAGTACAAGAAACATTTCCAGCAGAAAACAGTATTGCAGAAGCTAGAAATATAGAAAGATATTCTAAGGAAAAATATTCTTTAGAAAGCATAGGAGTAAATAATAATAACAATATTAATTTAACTATAGAGAATGGTGAAAAAGAGGAGAATTTAGAAGTAAAATTTAATGAAGCTACTGATGAGAGTAATAGTGATTATAGTATTTATATAAAAAAGATAGATGAGGAAACTGGGTATATAAGATTAGGAATTTGTGAAATTAATTCTTATTTGGAAGCTGTCTTAATAGATATTGGAGAATATAGAAATCAAGGAATAAATAATTTTATAATAGATGTAACTGATAATCCTGGTGGAAATTCAACTGCTTGTAGCATGATTTTAGAAGCTCTTGATATTGAAGCAGGACATTATGGCTCTGTAATAAGATTTTCTCCTTTAGCTCAAGAACAAAGAGGCTATTTAAGAAAAAGTGGTAATATATCATATAAGAGTAATAATAAAGTAGTAAAGAATGATGATATTAATTTATATGTACTTACAAATGAAGCTACATTTAGTTCAGCACAAATGCTATGTGTATGGGTATCAGATGGTAACCTTGGAACTTTAGTTGGAAGACCAAGTAGTAATATGCCATCTAGTTATGGAGATGTACTGACATATCAATTAAAAAATTCTAAATTAATAGGTCAAGTATCACATAAAAAATGGACAAGACCAGACATTAGTAAAGATAGTGAACCTATATTAGAACCAGATATTTATGTAGAGTATGGTGATGATATATTAGAGGTTGCTTTAAAAGATATAGAAAATAAAAAATAAATTTATAAACTCATCATTAAGGTGAGTTTTTTTAGTTTATATGCAACATTTTGAGGGGTAAAATTGTATTAAGGGTGAAGGGGGATGATGGGGAACATGAATGAGTTTTCTTTACCTAGGGAAGAGCTTATTTTAGAAGTTTTACAAAAGTATTCAGATACAATATATAGATTAGCCTTTTCAAGAACTAAAAGTGTATATGATGCTGAGGATATAATGCAAAATGTTTTTATGAGATTTATGAAATGTAATATAAACTTTGAAAGCGATGAGCATATAAAAGCTTGGTTAATAAGGGTAACTATAAATTTAAGCAAGAATTTATTAACTTCAGCTTGGTTTAAAAGGACTACAGTTTTAGAGGATAATATAATTACAACAATAAAGGAAGAAAGTGAAGTATATAAGTATGTACTGGATTTACCAACCAAGTATAGAACTGTTATACATCTATTTTATTATGAAGATATGACTACAGCTAATATATCAGAAGTACTAAATGTAAAAGAGTCAACGGTACGTTCTCAGCTTCATAGAGCAAGAAATATGCTTAAAGAAATAATAGAAGGAGATGAGTGCTTTGAATTTTAAAGATAGTTATAAAAATGATAATGATAAGATTAAATTAAGGAAAGAGGTATTGATTAGTTTGTCTGATAAGATGAGAAGTTATAATGATTCTAGAATAATTAAAAAAAGTAAATTAAATTATAAAGTTGCACTTTCAATAGTTGCAGCATTATTAATATTTTCAACTTTTATATTTTCAAATATAATTTTTAAAAAAGAAGGTATATATGTACCTAAACAACAGCTTGGAGTAACAGATCCAAATATTGCAGCAAAGAGAGCACCTACACTAGTATATAAGAATAGGGTATATATCATGGAAGTTATAGAAATTTCACTAGAAGAAGGTAAAGCTTTAATGGATAAAAAAATAGGGGTAACATGGAATATGATGGGGGAAATCGTAGATAATGGTACCTCAGAAGGTTATATAGACTTAGAAAGCTTAGAAGATTTTGCAAGCTTCGGAGAGGGCGATGAAGTTTATACAGCAAAGGGATATGATGAAAATTTCAGATTAATAACCTATTCTAATAATGAATATGGAGAATATATAAATTTATGGCAATGCTTAAATGATTTCACTTTAGAAGATGGTAGTGATGTTTTTGGAAAGATGAATATAAAGGGAAACTTAGAAAGTATCACATGGGAAAGCTTTAATAATTGGAATAATGGACTAATAGAAGAAAAAGAAGTTATTATAGATGATACAGTAAATAGATTCATAGATGCTATGTATAAAGGAGTACCATATTCACTAGAAGATGAAAGCTTAAGAAGTCAATTATTTGATAACGAAGAAAATCAAAAATTTATGTTTTTAAAAATGAAAGATGGAACTAAAGCACAAATAAGATTATTTAAAGATGGATATGTATACTATTCAGGGCTAGAATTTGTATTTAAATTAGACGAAGAAACCTTTAACACTATGTGGAATAAACTGGTTTCCTAGAGGATAAAAATAGAATTTGAATCAAATTACTTTAATAATTGGGAAAGTAGTTAGTTTTGTGTAAAAACAAAACTAACTACTATTTTTTTAAACTCCGTAAGGAGTTTTTTCAATAATTATGCATTACGCATTACGCATTATGCATTATCCATTGTGCGTTAGCACTAAAAACCTCTTTTCTTAGCTTCAACTCCACTTTCATTAAGTGCTGGTTCTTCAGTAGTAAAATTATAGTGATTATTAGCATATTGATTTTGAGTCTTTGTCCCATTTCTTAGAACGTTTTCTTTTGAATGAGTTTTTCTATTATTATTTTTCATAAACTTTCCCTCCTAAAATATTAGTCATTTATATTATTAGGAGATTATATAAAATTATGAGTTTATAGATATAGATATAATTATTTATTTGGGCATAATTTGTATTTGTTTCTATATTTTATTATATGAATATTGAGACAGTCACATAATTTCCGAAATTATACTAGTAACATTCTGTAAATTAAAAAAAACCAATGATTTAATTTTATTATAGTGTTATAATCAATTAGCGAAAATATAAAAGTAGGTGTTTAAATGTCAAATAATAGATTTCTACCGATAAGTAAAGAGGATATGAAAGAACGTGGATGGGAGCAATGTGACTTTATTATAGTTACAGGGGATGCCTATATTGATCATCATAGCTTTGGAACAGCAATTATTTCTAGAGTTTTAGAAGATGCAGGGTATAAAGTTGGTATTATCCCACAACCAGATTGGCATAGTACAGATGATTTTATGAAGCTTGGAAGACCAAGACTTGCTTTCTTAGTTAATGGAGGAAATATGGACTCCATGGTTAACCATTATACTGTAAGTAAAAGACCTAGAGAAAAGGATCTTTATACTCCAGGTGGAAAAATGGGAGCAAGACCAGATAGAGCAACTATAGTTTATTGTAATAAAATAAGAGAAGCTTATAAAAATATAGATATTGTTATAGGTGGAGTAGAAGCTAGTTTAAGAAGAATGGCTCACTATGATTACTGGGGTAATAATGTAAGAAATTCAATACTTATAGATAGTGGTGCTGATCTTTTAATTTATGGAATGAGTGAAAAGCAAATTGTAGAAGTGGCAAATGCTTTAAATGATGGATTTGAAGCTAAATACATAAGACATGTTAATGGTACAACTTACACTATAGATTCATTAGATGAAATTTATGGTGATTATAAATTAATACCTTCTAAAGAAGAAGTTACACAGGATAAAATGAAATATGCTGAAGCATTTAAGATACAATATGAAGAGCAAGATCCTGTAAGAGGAAAGGTGTTAGTTCAAAAGCATGGTAATAAATATGTAGTTTGTAATACACCAGAAATGCCTTTAACAAGAGAAGAATTAGACAAAGTTTATGCTCTTCCATACACAAAGGAATCTCATCCTATATATGATGAGTTTGGTGGAATTGCAGCTTTAGAAGAAGTTAAGTTTAGTATAGTTAGCTCAAGAGGATGTTTTGGAAATTGTTCATTTTGTGCTATTACCTTCCATCAAGGAAGAGCAGTTCAAAGTAGAAGTGAAGATTCTATATTAGAAGAAGCTGTTGAAATAACTAATCTTAAAGACTTTAAGGGATATATACATGATGTTGGAGGGCCAACTGCTAACTTTAGAAAGCCAGCTTGTAAGACACAGCTTACTATAGGAGCATGTAAGAGTAAACAATGTTTAACTCCAAAACCATGTAAAAACTTAATAGTTGACCATAGTGAATTCTTAGGAATCTTAAGAAAGATAAGAAAGCTTCCAAAAGTAAAGAAGGCCTTTGTTCGTTCAGGTTTAAGATATGATTATATAATGGCAGATAAAAATGATACATTCTTTAGAGAACTTGTTGAACATCATGTAAGCGGACAATTAAAGGTTGCACCAGAGCACGTGGCTGCTAATACACTAAAATATATGGGTAAGCCTTCAGGAGATACTTACGATAGATTTAGAGAAAAATTCTTTAAGATAAATAAACAATTAGGTAAGGAACAATATTTAATTCCATACTTAATGTCAAGCCATCCAGGAAGCGGATTAAATGAAGCAATAGAATTAGCTGAATATTTAAGAGATACAAAATATCAACCAGAGCAAGTTCAAGACTTTTATCCAACACCAGGAACTTTATCAACAGCTATGTTCTATACAGGAGTAGATCCTATAACTGGTAAAGAAGTTTATATTCCAAAGACTAGAGAAGAAAAGGCTATGCAAAGAGCACTTCTTCAATTTAAGAATCCAAAGAATTATAACTTAGTACATGATGCTTTAGTTAAAGCTGGTAGAGAAGATTTAATAGGTAATGGACCTAAATGCTTAATTAAATCTAAGGCTGATAGATATATGGCTAAGATAAAGAAAGAAGAGGCTATAGCTAAGGGGAATTCTAAATCAAGAAAATCAAACTCAAAGCAAGGCTCTAAAGCAAATTCAAAATCTACAAATAGTAAAAGCTCATCAAAGGGAAAATTTGGAGAAGCTAAAGGAAAAAACTCAAGAGTAAAGAATAGTAAAAGTAATAATAGAAGTAGTAATAGAAGACAAGGTAGATAAGAAACTATTATTAATTAATTCTATATCCGAAGGGGAAGAGTAAGTGAAGAAGAGTTTTAATATTGATGAATTTTTATTGAAATATCCACATGTAGAGAAAATTATTGAAGAAAATAATATAGATACTGAAGTTTTAAAGGATATATATAATGACTTTGTAGACTATAAAGTATCTTATGAAAATCAAGCAGAATTTATAGCTAATATACTGCGTTCTCAATCAATGGTTCATACAGTCAAATCTAGGATCAAGGATGCAGATAGACTAATTGAAAAAATTATAAGAAAAACTGAAGATAGAAAATCAAAGTATGGAAGAGATTTTCAATTTACTTTAGAAAATTATAAAAATGAAATAAATGATTTGATTGGGATTAGAGTTATCCATATATTTAAAGATCAGTGGCAGGATATTCACGAATTTATAACTAAGACTTGGAATGTTATTGAGGTTACGGCAAATGTAAGAGAAGGAGATAACACTAAGAAGTTTGAAGAACTTGGTATAGAAGTTAGATCAAGAATATCAGGATATAGATCAGTTCATTATTTAGTTGAGTTTTATCCAACTAACGAAAGAGTTATAGCAGAAATTCAAGTAAGAACTATATTTGAAGAAGGATACGGGGAAATAGACCATAGACTTAGATATTCCCATGTAGAAATACCTGAAATACTAAAATCAAATCTTCTTTTATTTAATAGAATTGTTGGATCAGCAGATGAAATGGCTTCACTCATTAATGAATTAAGTAAGGAGTACTTTAGTAAAGAGAAGGAGCTTTTAAAAATAATTGAAGAGCAAAAAGAAGAAATTGAAAAATTAAAAAGCCTAAAATAAATATGAGTTTATTTATAGGATTATTTTTTAATTTAACTCCAAGTAGAAGAAATATATCTACTTGGAGTTTATTTTTTTATTCAACTTTTTTTCATCTAGATATGATTTCCAAAGGCTAATACATGGCAGAACACTTATTAATAAACAGATGTAAGGATATATTGTAAATTCATCTAATGTACTTAAAACTAATAAAAACACTAACGTTAGTAAGGTAAGAGAAGTTGCTATTATTGCAATTATTTTTAGTGCTTTAGCTCTATCACTCATAAATTTCCTCCTATTATAATAAATTTACAGCTACTTTTTATTTTTCTTAATAACTTCAATTCTAATTTTATTGATTTTAAAATGTATTTATATTACATATATAAAAATTATAAATTAATAATAACATATTTACATAAAAAGTAAATAATGTAGACCTTCAATATAGTAAACAACACCAATTAATAATAAGAAGAGTATTTTAGGAATTTAGGGAAAAAATAGTATGTATGGTTTAAAATATTGAAAGAAGGTGTGCCACTATGTCATTAGAAAGTATGATTATTAAAAAGTATTTTAAAAATAATAATTCAGTACCTTTTAAGGTTATATTTAAAGATGGTAAAGAACTAAATATAGGGGAGGAAAATCCTAAGTTTGTTATTAAAGTAAATGGAAATATAGATAAAAAGTTATTATTTACTAGTACATCTTTAGCGTTAGGGGAAGCCTATATGGATAAGGTATTAGATATGGAAGCGGGAGATTTATATGATGCCTTAGATATTGTAATGGGAAGGTTAGATGAGTTTAATGTGAATGAAAATGTATTAAGTAAATTAATACATTCATCAACATCGAAAAAGAATCAAAAGAAAGAAGTAACATCGCATTATGATATAGGAAATGATTTTTATGAGCTTTGGTTAGATGAAACTATGAGCTATTCTTGTGCATATTTTAAAAATGAAGATGACACATTATATGAAGCACAAAAAAATAAAGTTGATTATATATTAAAGAAATTACAACTTAAAGAAGGTATGAGTTTACTGGATATAGGATGTGGTTGGGGATATTTATTAATTGAAGCAGCTAAAAAATATAAGATACATGGAGTCGGAATAACTTTAAGTGAACAACAATATTTAAAGTTTAAGGAAAGAATTAAAGATGAAAATTTAGAAGAATATTTGAGTGCTAAATTAATGGATTATAGAGATTTAGAAACGAGCAATTTAGAATTTGATAGAGTTGTATGTGTAGGAATGTTAGAACATGTTAGTCGTGATAATTATGAGCTTTTCTTTAAAAATGTAGATGCTGTATTAAAGGATAGGGGCTTATTTTTATTGCATTATATTAGTGGCAGAAAAGAAAGCTTAGGAGATCCATGGATAAAAAAATACATATTCCCAGGGGGAGTTATTCCTAGTCTAAGAGAAATAATAAATATAGGTAGTGAATTTAACTATTATACATTAGATGTAGAAAGTTTAAGAAGACATTATACTAAAACACTGCTTTGTTGGTATGACAATTATAAAAAGAATATAGATGAGATTTCAAAGATGTTTGATGAAAGATTTATACGAATGTGGGAATTGTACCTATCTTCTTGTGCAGCCTCATTTAATAATGGAATGATTGACTTGCATCAAATAGTTTTTTCAAAGGGAAATAATAATACATTAGAAATGACTAGAGAACATTTATATAAAGGATAATTTAAATGAATAGTTATATAAAAACCTTGAGAAATCAAGGTTCTTTTTGTATATTAGGGTTATATTTTTAGTAAATTAGAACAAATTACATCAACAATTTTATATTCTTCATTCTACATTATACATTTAAAATATATCTATTGACTAAATATAGATAATCATCTATATTTAAATATGGTTATATATAGATGATCGTCTATTTATCTTATGAATATATATAGATAAACATCTATATAAGGAGGTTAAAATGAGTAATATTTATGAAGATAATATTAAGATACTTAAAGCGTTAGGAGAAATAAACAGATTAAAGATTGTTGATATGCTATCTTCGGGAGAAAAATGTGCATGTATAATATTAGAAAGTTTTCATTTTACTCAACCAACATTATCACATCATATGAAGGTATTGATGGATTCTGGAATAGTAAAATGCAGAAAAGAAGGGACATGGATATATTATAGTTTAGATACAGAATTATGTGATAAACTTATGAGATTTCTAAATAATACTTTGACAAATGATAAAAAATGCATATGCAGTTCAAACTGTATAAATAAAAGTGAATAGCTTTGAAAGTGAGTAGAAGATGAATAAAGTTGATTTAACTAAGGGGAATGTACTTAAGGTCTTAGTAACCTTAGCATTGCCTATAATGGGAAGTTCCTTATTACAATTTACTTATAATTTAGTAGATATGTTATGGGTTGGGGGCTTAGGAAGCAATGCAGTAGCAAGTATTGGATCATCTAGCTTTTTTATTGGACTTGGTTATTCGATTAGTGCTTTTGTTGTTATTGGAACAGGAATAAAAGTTGCCCATTCAATCGGTAGAAATGATAATAAAGCTGTAGATGAATATATATATAATGGACTTATTTTAAATGCAATTGTAGGAGGAATATATTCATTAATATTAATATTTTTTGGTAAAAACTTCATACAATTTTTAAATATAGAAAATCCTATAGTAGAAAACCAGGCATATATATATTTAGCTATAAGTTCACCAATGCTATTTTTTTCTTTCTTTAATACTTTGTTTATTAGATTGTTTAATAGTTTTGGAATAAATAAATCTGCTTTAAATATAAGTGCTATAGGTGTAGTTATTAATTTAATTTTAGATCCTATACTGATATATATTTTCAAACTCGGAGTTACTGGGGCGGCGATAGGAACTTTAATTGCAAATGGAATAATGTTTATATTTTTTATTAAAAAATCACGAAGCTTATTTAATTTTAATTTTACTATAGGTTTAAGTTATAATAAGATTAAGGAAATAACAATTTTAGGTCTACCGATGTCATTTCAAAGAGTATTGTTTACTCTAGTAAATATATTATTAGCCAGAATAATTGGAAGCTTTGGGGCAGATGCCATTGCTGCGCAAAAAATTGGATTGCAAATAGAGTCAATCGTTTATATGGTAGTAGGTGGGTTAAATGGTGCTATTGCAGGATTTGTAGGTCAAAACTTTGGAGCTAAAAAATATGATAGGATAAATAAAGGATATAATACAGCAATAGGAATTGGAGCTATATATGCTTTATTTATAAGTTTGCTATTTATATTTACTCCAGAAATATTAGTAAGATTATTTATTAGAGAAGGCAATACTATAATGATAGCAAGTAATTATTTAAGGATAATTGGATATTCTCAAATTTTTGCAACTATAGAGATGATATCTAATGGTGTTTTTACAGGCTTTGGAGTTCCGAAAATACCAGCATTAATTAGTATAGCATTTACTATTCTTAGAATACCATTAGCAATTATATTAACAAGATTTTATGGGGTTAATGGTATATGGATAGGGATTTCAATATCTAGTGTTCTAAAGGGAACAGTTGCTTATTTAATATATAAATTTAAAATTTGGAAGGTGTATAAAGATGTTAGATGTGATTCAATCACTTAATTATAAAGAAGAATTATTAAAGGGAAATTTTGGAATAGAACGTGAAACGTTAAGAGTAGATAGAGATGGAAAGCTTGCGTTAACTAAGCATCCTGAAGTTTTTGAATGTAAAATTTCTCATCCATATATAACAACAGATTTTTCAGAAAGTCAGATAGAGCTTATAACTCCAACAGTAAAGACTTTGGAAGAGGTTTATAGTTTTGTTAATTCACTTTATGATATTACTGTACTAGAGTTAAATGATGAATATCTATGGCCACAGTCAATGCCTTGTAGTATTCCTTCAGATGATTTAATTCCAATAGCGGATTATGGTAATTCTAATGGTGGGGGAGCTGCTAGTGATTATAGAAAGAAATTATTAAAAAAATATGGAGGTAAGAAGCAATTAATTTCTGGAATTCATTATAACTTTTCTTTTGATGAAGAGCTGATTAAAGATTTATATGAAAAATTAGGTAACGATAAGTCTTATAAAGAATTTAAAGACTCCATTTACTTAAAAGTTGTTAGAAATTATCTTAGATACAGATGGCTATTAATTTATCTGTTAGGTGGAACTACAACTATGCATGAAACTTTTGGAGAAAAATGTGTAATTGAGTTAGATAAGATATCTAAAGATAGTTTTAGCAATGTTGGAGCTGTTTCTTATAGAAATAGTGAATGTGGATATAAAAATCCAATAGATTTGTATCCTAATTATAATTCAGTTAGAGAATATGTTGGAAGCGTATATAAATTTATTGATGATAAAGTGATTGATAGTCATAAGGAACTTTATACACAAATTAGATTAAAAGCTAAAGATAATGATAGATTTCTAGAATCACTAGTAGAAGATGGAATTAATTACTTAGAAATAAGAAGTATAGATATTAATCCATTTACTAAAGCTGGAATTTCTTTAGAGGACTTGAACTTTATAAATTTATTCACTATTTATTCCCTTATAAAGGATGAAAGTACATATGAAAAGTGGCAAGAAGAAGCTCAAAACAATCAAAATATAATTTCTATGTATGGACAAATGGATGTTGTTTTATATAGAGATGGAGATACAATAACTAAAAATGATTGGGCTTTAAATATATTAAATGAAATGAAAGAAATGAGTAATAAGCTATCGTTAGGCAAGGAAAGTTTAATTGATTCAATGATAGAGAAAGTTATAAATCCTAAGTTAACATACGCTTATAGAATATCTCAAATGGTAAAGGAAGAAGGATTTATAGAAGGCCATTTAAGACTAGCAAAAGAATATAAAGAAGATGCATATAAGAATAGATTTAAACTTGAAGGCTTTGAAGACTTAGAGCTATCAACTCAAATATTAATGAAGGAAGCAATGAAAAGAGGAATTAAGGTAGATGTAATAGATAGAGCAGATAACTTTATTTCTTTAAAGAAAGATAATCATATAGAATACGTAAAACAAGCTACTAAAACATCAAAAGATAATTATATAACAGTTTTAATGATGGAAAATAAGGTTGTAACTAAGAAAATATTAGATACTAATGAAATAAGAGTACCGCAGGGAGATGAATTCTTTAGTTTAGATGAGGCTATAAACAAGGCTCATAAATATGATAACAAAGCTATTGTAGTAAAGCCAAAATCAACAAACTTTGGACTCGGAATTTCAATATTTAAAGAAGGAGCAAATACAGAAGATATAAAAGAAGCATTTAAACTAGCTTTTGAGCATGATAATACTGTATTAGTTGAAGAGTTTATTACAGGTAAGGAATATAGATTCTTAGTGGTTGGTGATAAGGTTCCAGGAATACTTCATAGGGTACCAGCAAATGTTATTGGAGATGGAAAAAGTAGCATTAGGCAATTAGTAGAAGAGAAGAATAAAAGCTCACTTAGAGGAAAGGGTTATAAAACACCACTAGAAAAAATAAATTTAGATAATAGTGCAAAATTATTCTTAAAACAAATAGATAGAGATTTTGATTATGTACCAGAAGAAAATGAGATTGTTTATTTAAGAGAGAATTCTAATATAAGCACTGGTGGAGATAGTATAGACTATACAGATTTAATACCACAAAGATTTAAGGATATTGCTGTTGAGTCTTCTAAAGCAGTAGGAGCTAATATTTGTGGCGTAGATATGATGATAGAGGATTACAAAGATGAAAATTCGAACTATGCAATAATAGAACTTAATTTTAATCCTGCTATACACATACACTCATATCCTTATAAAGGAAAAGAAAGAGAAATAGCAAAAGAAATACTAAATATACTTGGATTTCTAAAATAATAGTTAGTATAAATTGAAAAACAATTAGCAATAATATATAAATTGCTAATTGTTTTTTTATATGTATTATTTTGAATATTTTTTATGGGTTAAGATTAATTCTTCTACAACTAATTTTAATGTTTCTGTAGTCATTAGTTGATCTTCAGCATGCATTAAAATTAATGAGAATTGTAAATTTTCACCATTAGCTTCTTTTTGGATTAATCCAAAATGACTATGATGTCCATTAGCTAAGAACTTATTTGCTTCTTTAACCTTTTCATCAGCAGCATCAAATTTTTCTTCTCTAGCTAGCATTAAAGCTTCCATTAATAAGGATCTTGCCTCACCAACATTACTAATTAATTCAAATGCTATTAACTCCATATTATTTTCCATATAAACCACCTCCATTTTAGGTATATACTTATTATATGAAAATATATAATATATTTCAATGGTAATTTGAATATTATTATTATTCTATTAAAAGATGTATGTTTAAATTAAAAGTATAGACAATTATAATAGTGGTATATATAATAAAATTATGAAATAGAATTCCGTGTAGAAATAAATATGAAATAAAGAGATTTATAGGAGGTATATCAATGACAATTAAATATAATTTTCCTGAAAACTTTTGGTGGGGCTCTGCAACTTCAGGCCCACAATCTGAAGGTGATTTCAATAAACCTCATAAAAGTGTATTCGATTACTGGTATGAAATTGAGCCAGAAGCTTTCTTTGATAAAGTAGGTCCATCAGTTACATCAAATTTTTATAATAGTTATAAAGAAGATTTAGCTATGCTTAAAGAAATAGGGTTAAATAGCTTTAGAACATCTATTCAATGGACTAGACTTATAAAGGATTTAGAAACAGGGGAACCAGATGAGGATGCAATAAGATTCTATAATGATGTAATTGATGAAACCATAAAAAATGGAATGATTCCAGTAATGAATCTTCATCATTTTGATTTACCTATAGAATTATATAATAAGTATGGTGGCTGGGAATCAAAACATGTAGTTGATCTATTTGTTAAATTTGCAGAAACAGCATTTAAGTTATTCTCAGATAGAGTTAAACATTGGACAACTTTCAATGAACCAATAGTTGTTGTAGAAGGGCAATATTTATATCAATTCCATTATCCAAAGATTGTAGATGGAGTAAAAGCAATACAAGTTTTATATAATATAAATTTAGCTTCAGCAAAGGCTATCAAAAAATATAGAGAATTAGAATGTGATAAAGATGGAGGTAAAATTGGAATTATTTTAAATTTAACTCCTGCTTATCCGAGAAGTAATAGTGAAGCTGATTTAAGAGCTTCTAAAATTGCAGATAGCTTATTTAATAATTCATTCTTAGAACCAGCAGTGAATGGAGAATTCCCAGAAATTTTAGTTGAACTATTAACTAAAGACAACGTATTATGGAATTCAACTGAAGAAGAACTGAAAATAATAAAAGAAAATACAATAGATTTTCTAGGTGTAAATTATTATCAACCAAGAAGAGTAATGGCAAAAGAATCAAAGTTTGATGAAAGTAAAGGTTGGATGCCAGATAAATATTTTGATAATTATGATATGCCAAATAAGAGAATGAATCCATATAGAGGCTGGGAAATATATCCTAAGGCAATGTATGATATAGCAATAAATATAAGAGATAATTATAATAATATTCCATGGTATATATCAGAAAATGGTATGGGCGTTGAAGGTGAAGAGATATACATTAATGAAAATGGAAGTATAGAAGATGATTATAGAATAGATTTCTTTAAGGAACATTTAGAATATCTTCATAAGGGTATAGAAGAAGGTTCAAATTGTTTTGGTTTCCATTCATGGACACCGATAGATTGTTGGTCTTGGAGTAATGCATATAAGAATAGATATGGATATATTGCTTTAGACTTAAAAACTTTAAATAAATCAATAAAGAAGTCAGGTAGATGGATTAAGGAAGTATCTGAAAATAATGGCTTTTAATTTATAAGGGGAATACCATTAGGTGTTCCCCTTATAAATTATTAAAGATGAATTTATATGAATATATATTATAGAAGATATGTATAATTATTATATAAATATGGAAATACCATAACAAAATATAGTAAAATAAATTTATAAAGAATATATATTTTACTTATATCGCTAAGATCTAAATAATAGATTTAAGAGATATAAAAAGATGAGGAGTGATTATGATGAGGTACAGTATTAATAAAGAATACGTATTAAGTACGGCAAAAAGAATTTTAGAATTTGATAGCCCAACAGGATTTTGCTTCGATATCATAAAGGTAATTGAAGAAATAGCGATGGGATTTGGTTATAGCTTTGAAACTACTAGAAAGGGATGTGGAATAATTACTATTCCTGGTAATGGTAATGATAAAGTAATAGGTTTATCTGCTCATGTAGATACACTAGGAGCAATGGTTAGATCTATTACTAATAGCGGGACACTAAAATTCACATTATTAGGAGGACCTATTCCAGCTACTATGGATAGTGAATATTGTAAGATAAGAACAAGGGAAGGGAAAATATATACTGGAACATTTCTAAGTACTAGCCCGGCAGTTCATGTTTATCCTGATAGTAAGGATAAAAAGCGTGATCCTGAAAATATGGAAGTTAGGATAGATGAAAAGGTCTTATCAAAGAAGGATGTAGAAGATTTAGGAATATGCCCAGGAGATTTTATTTTTATTGATCCTAAAACAACCATAACAGAAAGTGGATTTATAAAATCAAGATTTATTGATGATAAGGGTAGTGTAGCTGCATTAATGGGTTTAATGGAAGTTTTCAATAGAGAAAAAATAACACCTAAATATACAACAAAAATATTTATTTCAACCTATGAAGAAGTAGGACATGGATCATCATATATTCCTCAAGATATAACAGAAATGATAGCAGTTGACATGGGATGTATAGGAGATGACTTAAGCTGTACAGAATATGATGTATCAATCTGCGCAAAGGACTCAGGGGGGCCATATGATTACAATATGGTGACAAATTTGGTTAATTTAGCAAAATCAAATAATATTAGGTATGCAATAGATATTTATCCAATGTATGGTTCTGATGTTGGAGCAGCACTTAGAGGTGGAAATGATATAAGAGGAGCGCTTATAGGACCAGGAGTTCATGCATCACATGGTATGGAAAGAACACATTATGAGGCTATAGAAAATACTATAAAGCTAATTATAGAATATTTAATGGCATAACTTTATAAATTTTTTAAGAAAAATTGAATTGTATTTTAAGGATAAATTAAGAAATAAGGGGTAAACTACAAGTCAATACTAAAGACTTGGAGTGTAAATAGAATGGGGAATATACAAGTAATAATAGAATATTTTGCAAGATACGGATTAATATTTGTATTTTTTATAATTTTTTTGGAGTATTTAAACTTTCCAGGATTGGGGGCAGCTATAATAATGCCTGCAATAGGCATGGCTGTAGCAAAGTCAGGAATTAATTTTTTTATAGCCCTTGGAATATCAATAATTGCTGGTGAGTTAGCTAGCTATGTACTTTTTGGAATATCATATTGGTTTGGGCAACCTATTTTAACTAAGATATATAATAAGTTTCCCAAATCAAGAAAATCTATAGATAAAGTTTGTTTGTATATAGAGAATTACGGTGATAAAGGAGTGTTAATAATAAGATTAATTCCAGCTGTTAGAACCTTAATCCCATTTGTGGCAGGAATGTTTAGGATGAATATTATTAAATACTCACTTTATTCAATAATAGGCATAACAATTTGGAATTCAGCACTTATGTATGCTGGGTATGCCTTTGGATATTTTTTTATTTAATATAGTACATATTAATGTATAGATGAACAGATAAAAATGTATTTTTTGACAGTAGATATGGGGGATAAGCTATCTACTGTTCTTTAAATTTTTGTATGGAGGGTATTTATGTATAAGAACATAATTTTTGATTTAGGAAATGTTTTATTAGATTTTAATCCAAGAGATTATTTAAAAAGCAAAATCTCAGATAACAAATTAGAAGATGTTTTTAAAGCTATTTTTAATAGTGAAGAATGGGTAATGTTAGATAGAGGGACAATAACTGAGAAAGAAGCAATTAAAAATATAATCAATAGAAATATTAAATATACAGATGAAATTAATTTAGCTTTCGATAATTGGTATGATATATTAAAGCCTATAGAAGAAACTGTGGAGATATTAAGTTCTTTAAAAGAAAAGGGTTATAAAATATATTATTTATCAAACTTTCATGAATTAGCATTTGGAGAAGTAACAAAGAAAAATAAGTTTTTTGAGCTTTTTGATGGAGGGGTAGTATCTTATGCTGAAAAGTTAATTAAGCCGGAAGAAGATATTTATAAACTTATTTTAGAAAGATATAAATTAAATCCAAATGAAAGTATATTTGTTGATGATATGGAAGCAAATGTGGAAGGTGCAAATAAAGTAGGAATAAAAACTGTTTTATTTAAGGGACCTAAAGAATTAAAAGAAGAATTGAATAATTTAAAAGTAAAAATATAAGTATGCTAGCCAGTTTAAAGATTAATGATTTACTTGTATATGACATAATACTAGGGTAAAATTAATAAAGTTATTGAATATGTTATAAGAAAGAGGTAAATCCATGAGTATAGATAGATTTGAAGATATGGGGTTAAAAGAAGAGATTTTAAAAGCCTTAAAAAACTTAGGTTTTGAAAGCCCTTCGGAAGTTCAAAAAGAAGTTATCCCTGAAATAATGAATAAAAAGGATGTAGTTGTAAAATCTCAAACAGGAAGTGGTAAAACAGCTAGCTTTGGAATTCCACTTTGTGAGCTTATTAATGAAGAAGAAAATGTAGTTAAAGCTTTAGTGCTAGTTCCAACAAGGGAATTAGCAATGCAAGTTAAAGAGGATATTTCAAACATAGGAAGACTAAAAAAAATAAGATGTGCAGCTATATTTGGTAAGCAACCCTTTAATGAGCAAGTTAGGGAATTAAAGCAAAGAGTTCATATAGTTTCTGGAACTCCAGGAAGAGTGATAGATCATATAGAAAGAGGAAATTTAGATACTAGCAAAATAGAATATGTTATTATAGACGAAGCAGACAAAATGCTAAATATGGGATTTATAGATCAAATTTCTGAAGTTTTAAGTAAGCTACCTAAAAATAAAAATACTGCACTTTTTTCAGCTACAATTCCAAGTGAAATTGAAGGTTTATATTCTAAGTATATGAGAGAACCAAAGGTTTTAAATATAAAATCTAAAGTTTTTAATAGAGAAAAGATAAGTGAAAGATTTATCCTTTCTAATAGAGAGGATAAGATTAAAACTTTATTAAAGCTTCTTTATGCTTATACTGATGATAGTGCTATAGTATTTTGCAATACTAAGGATTCAGTTAAAAAATTATGTTCTTCATTAAAAAAGGAAAAGATAAAAGTAGATGAATTACATGGTGATATGGATCAAAAGCTAAGATTAAAGGTTATGGATAACTTTAAAAATAAAGATTTTAAAGTATTAATAGCTACGGATATTGCAGCTAGAGGAATTCATATAAACCATATAACTAATGTGTTTAATTATGAAGTTCCTATGGAAAGAGAAAGCTATGTTCATAGAATAGGCAGAAGTGGAAGAGGAGAAAAAAATGGCTTAGCCATAACATTAACTTCTCTAGGAGAAAGAAAATTTCTAGATGATATTGAAGAATATATAGGATATGAGATAGAAGAATTAAAGCTTCCACCTTATGAAGATGTAATTTCAGGAAGGAAGAACTTCTTTGAAAGTCAAAAAAATGATTATGGAAATAATAGCACTAAGAAAAAATCAGTACATAATGAAGTTACTAAAATTTATATAGGCGCAGGTAAAAAGAAGAAAATAAGAAATGTTGATATACTAGGAGCTTTAAGCAATTTAGAAGAATTAACAGGTGAGGATATCGGAATCATTGATGTACAAGATGGTTTTTCATTTGTTGATATTTTAAATGGAAAAGGTAATGACTTGTTGAAGAAGTATAAAGAAATAAAAGTAAAAGGTAAAATTGCTAAGTTAAGCAAAGCAAAAAATTAACATATAGATAATATACTTCATTTATAGTAGACAGTTAAAAAATTAAACTGAAATTATGAAGGGATTATTTTATTACCTTCAGTATAGAAGGAGATAAATAATATATGAGTGTTACTTGGAGTTTGGTAGATAATAAATAATGTATATAATTCCGAGTGTGTGAGGAATTATTTCATTTAGAATTAAGAGAAAAAAATATGATGTTAGTGTGACTTGGAGTTTACGACGGAACAGCTAACATCATATTTTTTCTCTATTTTTTTGGTGTTCAGAATAAATATATTTTTAAAAATATTGAGTAATATTGTATAATTATAGTGATATAACTGTTTGGAATTATAATAAATTTAAACTATTTAAAATGTGAATAATTTTTATATGGTAATACTTATAAATGAGAGATTTTATTTATATTTTAATAAAATAAATATTTATGTCTAATAATAAAAAAGGGAGTGATTTATATGAAAATAATAAAAAAAGATGGAAGACTAGAAGAATTTAATATTAATAAAATTAAAACTAGTATAGAGAATGCAGCAAAAGATAGTGGTTCATTTTTAAATTCATCTGATTTAAGAATATTAGCAGATGATATTCAAAAGACAATATTAGCAATTAGAAAAGATCCTTGTATTACATCAAGTTATGAGGTAACTGGAATTATTTTTAGCATTTTAAGAAATGATGGATTTAGTAATATATTAAAAGCCTATATTGAGTTTAATAAATAGATTTAATAAATGAATAATAAATAAATATATGGTATAATCTAATTAAATTTCACATTTACGGAGGATTATAATGTATAAATTAGTAGCTATTGATATGGATGGTACTTTACTTAAGGAGGATAAAACTATATCTGAAAGAACTAAAAATGCCATCCAATCAGCCAGGGAAAAGGGCGTAACAGTAGTTTTAGCAACGGGCAGACCGATAGATGGTGTTTCAAGATATCTAGAAGAGTTAAATATGTATTCAGATAATGATTATGTGTTAAGTTATAACGGTGCTTTAATTCAGAAAACAAAAAGTAAGGAAGCTGTTGCAAAAGTAGCATTAAAGGGAGAAGATTTACATTATTTAAGAAAGTTAAGTAATGAATTAGGAGTTCATATTCATGCTTTTTCAGAAGAAAAAGGCTTAATAACTCCTAAAAATAGTAAATATACAGAAGTAGAAGCACATATAAATAATATAGAAATTCATGAAATGAATATAGATAATATTCCTAATGACGAAGTAATGATAAAAGTTATGATGATAGATGAGCCAGAGATTTTAGGGCCAGCTATGGAAAAGCTTCCGAAGGAAGTATATGAAAAATATACTGTAGTTAGAAGTACACCTTTCTTCTTGGAATTCTTAAATAAAGAAGTTAATAAGGGTGTAGGAGTTGAAATGCTAGCTAAGCATTTAGGAGTAAAAAGAGAAGAAGTCATGACTTTTGGCGATGCAGGAAATGATCTTCATATGATTGAATATGCAGGATTAGGGGTTGCTATGGCAAATGCTTTTGATGAAGTTAAGGAAGCAGCAAATTATATTACAGATACTAATGAAAATGATGGAGTTGCTAAAGCAATAGAAAAATTTATACTTGAAAACAATTAATTAATAAGAGGCTACTGAAATTTCAGTAGCCTTTCTTTAATTTTAAAGTGAATCTATTAATTTTACCATAACTTTGAGTGAATTAAAGAGCATAAGTAAAATTAATAGATGCACTTTTTATAAAAGATTTACTTTAATTTTAAAAACAATTTTTTTTATAGCTATAGGGGAATTTTTCATAATTGCTACCTTATGCGCATCTGTAGGCCAACAAATCATAAAATCTCCAGGATTTAAAAAGTATGTACCATCGGCATTACCTGTATAGAAACCAACATCATTTTTATAATCAAAAGATTTTTTTATATCAAGATTTGAAGTATGAGCTGTAGAAATTCCTTCGATACCTTCTAAAATATAGTGTATATCTAAATATTTTTGATGAGCTTCAAATATGCATTCACTTTCAGGTTTAGAAGTTAATAATACTGGATTAGCAAATAAGTTATCTTTCTCGTAAACTACGGTAGAAGTAGGAATGTTTTGAAGATTAAATTTTGAGAGTTCCTGTAGTACTCGATAAATTACAGGGAAAGATTTGTAGTTGTTAATATTATTTATATTATCAAATATCATAAGTGCCTCCTATAAAAAATTATTGGTTATATATTAAGTTATAAACTGCTCCACATAGGCCAGCATAATTCCCTAGAGATGCAGAAGAAATTTTTAAGTGCATTTTAAAGCTAGGCATTATCATTTCAAATACTTTATTACGTAGGGGGGTTATAAAAAGGTCTTCTTGACTACTAACTCCACCACCTATTATTACAAGTTCAGGATTAAAGATATGAATTAACCCTACTAGTCCTATAGCTATATTTTCTATCCATTTATCAACTATATTTTTAATTTCATTATTTCCTAGACGGATTTGTTCAAATATAAATTTTCCATTTATATCATTTATATTTTCAATATAAATATTAGTATCAGAAGTTAATAATTCCCTTACATCTGTGACTAAAGCAGTAGTTGATGCATATTGCTCGTAGCAACCTATATTTCCACAAGAACATTTTTTCCCAGATGTATTAATAGGAAAATGACCAAGTTCCCCCGCAATACCTATTTTACCAGATAATAGCTTTCCATCAGCGATTATTCCACCACCAATACCGGTTCCTACAGTTATCATTATTATATTAGAAAAGCTAATAGCACTACCCTTCCAATATTCACCGATTATAGCACAGTTGGCATCATTAGCTACTGAAACAGGAATACGATATTTATCTTTAAGAATATCCTTTAATGGAGTTCCTATCCAATTGTCTATATGTCCTGAAGTGCCAACTACAGAACCAGTACATGTATCTATTTGCCCAGTAGCAGAAACTCCAATACCAAGAATAGTTGATATATCTAGATTATTTTTATTAATAAACATATCTATTGATTTCAATACAGTCTTAATAATAAATGTTTTATAATTATCGAAGTTTACTGAAAAATTATCAGCTTTGAGTATATCTCCAGAACCTGTAACAAGTCCTATTTTAACTTCAGTTCCACCAATATCAACACCTAAATATAAATCATCCATTCTTTACACCCTCCATAGCATTAATAAAACGTGTTGCAATTTCTAAAGGCCTAGTTATAGCACCACCTACTACAACAGCAAATGCACCAGCATTTAAAAGTTGTACGGCTTGTTCAGGTGTATGAACCTTACCTTCAGCAATAATTGGAATATCTATAGTTGAAGCAAGTTTTTTTACTAGTTCAATATCTGGGCCATCAATTTTAGGTGAATAGCTAGTATAACCACTTAAGGTTGTACCAACAAAATCTACACCGCATTTCCAAGCATTTATTCCTTCTTCATAGGTAGAAATATCAGCCATTAGTATAATATTTGGATATTTGAGTTTTATATCTTTTATGAATTCATTAATAGTACTATTGTCACCTCTTTTACGCATAGTACAATCTAGGGCGACAATATCAGTATCAACAGAAACTAATTCATCAATTTCCTTCATTGTTGGAGTAATAAAAGAGTCATACCCTTCGTAATTAATTTTAATAATGCCTATAACAGGGAGAGAAGTTTCTTCTTTAATAGCTATGATATCTCTAATACTATTTGTACGAATACAAGGGGAACCGGCTTGTTTTGCAGCTCGAGCCATTAGGTACATAATAGATTTTTCCTCTACATATAGAGGTTCTGATGGCAGTGCTTGACAAGATATTATTAATTTACCTTTTATTTTTTCTAATATTTCTTGTTTTCTATATTTCATAAGTTGAAATCTCCTTTATATAATTATATTTTGTTTCTTTAACGTATTTTTTAATACTGTAGCCATTATATTGTAACCATTTGCATTGGGGTGGAGACCATCATATGTAATTCCATCAAGAAGAATATTTGTCCCAGGAACTACAGTTGTATGATAATAATCAACATAAATGATTTTTTTTTCTTTGCTATAGCTATATAAAAAGTCATTAAAATCACAAATAAACTTTTTGCGTTTTACCTCACACAGTGAAACAGGAATATTAATAGGGAGTAAGCTAACTATAATAGGGATTGTAGATGTTCTAGTACATTGTTCTATGATATCTATATAATTTTCTTTTGCTTTTAGAAAAACTTCGTCATAAGGTAAACCAGGTATTTGGCGCCAATAATCTCCTTCTAAGTCTAAAGAATCATTAATTCCTATTCCTATTATGCAATATTTAGGAGATAACTGTAGAGCATCGGCCCAGAGTCTTTTAGCTAAATAGGTAGTAGTATCTCCTCCAATACCACGATTTATTATTAATTGATCGGGTTTATTAAAATATGCATTTAACTCCCAATAATTAATGATAGAATCTCCTATAAAAATAAAATCAGGATTTATTTTATTTTCCATTAAGGTAAGGTTTTTTATATCAAATTCTTTTCTTCGAGTATCTGCAGATGCATTTACTGAAAAATACCCAGGGTTATAACATTCTTTTCCTATTTTAAACATAATAAAAAAATTCTTCCTTTCAATAAAATTTAATATTTATATTTTAAATATAATATTATGAAAAAAAATTATAAATAGGTTAAATGACTAATTATAGCACAAAACAACTGAATTATAATTGAAAATAGATAATTTATATATTATAATTGTTATAATATTACATATAAAAGGGGGGGCGGACTATGAATAATTCATTTATAAATTCTATAAGATTCAATTTTCTCTATATTGAAAGATATACATTTGGCAAGTCTTGGGTTTATCCTGAAAATTATTTACCTTACTGTATGTTGAGATATATTATAAAGGGTGAAGCAGTATTTTCCGTAGATGGTAAAGATGTTAAGGTTAAAAAGGGGGATATTGTGTACCTTCCATTTGGAAGTAAAATATCTTGTCATGCTCTTGATGAAGATTTTGCTTTTTATAGCATAAGATTTGCTACATCTGTAAATTATGATGGAGGAGATTTATTAACAGATTGCTTTCATGTTCCTACAGTTATCCATGACATAGATGATGAAGGAAGAATATATTTTGAAAAAATTTACACATGGATAAAAACAAATAAGGATTCTAGGATGTTTTGGGTAAGAGGTTATCTTGAATTGATTATAGGATATGTTATTGATAAGTGTAAAAATAACATAGATATTAATAATAAAAATTTTGTTATTAATGAAGAATTTTCATTGGAAAGAATTAAAAATAGAACTAAAAAATCTGATGTTAAATTAGATCCACGAATTCAAGTTGTGGTAGATTATATAATTTTACATCCAACAGAGCAATATACAATTTCAAAAATGAGTAGAATGGCTGAATTAAGTGAATCAAGATTTAGGACTCTATTTAAACAACAGATTGGAAAAAATCCATTAGAATATTTAAATGAGATTAGAGTTATGACAGCAGCGAGAAAATTGTTAATTTCAGGTGATAATATAAGTGATATAGCATATGAAGTAGGTTTTGAAGATGCAAATTATTTTAGTAGAATATTTAAAAAGTATTTTTGTATTACACCAAAGCAATATAGAGATAATGCTAAAGAATAAGTGCATAATAGTTGATTTATGCTATAAAAAATAGAATTATATATTGTATTAAATTTTATTAATAAATATAATTTAATTTATTTATTTTTATAATAATAAATAAATTAATTTAAAAAGGTGATTTTATTGTAGAAGTCACCCTTTTTTTGCATGTAAATAAACTATATATAGTAAAATAATTGAAAAAATGAGAATTTTAAATACCAGATAAAAGATTAAAAAATAACTGTTTTATGCTAATATTTAATGTTTTTTGCGTGGAAATGAAAAAAAGAGTAATGTATACTAAAGTTATAAGTAAAGCTTTACATAAAGTTTGTTATTAGGAGGTTAGAAATGAGAAAAAAATTAGTAAGTATTTTGTTAACAATGGTTATGGGGGTAACGTTATTTGTAGGGTGTGGAGATAGCTCTTCTAAAGGGGGTAGCACTGAATCTGCATCAGGTGAATTAAGTGGTGAAATTACATTTTGGCATTCTTTTACTCAAGGAGCAAGATTAGATACTATACAAGCAGTAGCAGATGAATTTATGAATGATAATCCTAATGTAAAAATTAATATTGAAACTTTTTCCTGGGGAGATTTTTATACAAAGTGGACAACTGGACTTGCTTCAGGAAATGTACCAGATATGAGTACAGCCCTTCCAGGTCACGTTGTTGAAATGATGGATGCTGGAGCAATTATTCCATTAGATGATGTTATTGATAATATTGGGCGTGACAAATTTTCTGAAGCAGCATTGTCAGAAGGGGAATCAGAAGGAAGTAACTATTCTGTACCATTATATTCCCATGCACAAGTAATGTGGTACAGAAAAGATTTATTAGAAGCAGCAGGACTTGAAGTTCCAAAGACTTGGGATGAATTTGCAAATGCGGCTAAGGTTTTAACTACTAATGATGTTTATGGATGCTCATTTCCAACTGGGTCTAAAGATTTAATGGGGACAAGGTTCTTAAATTTTTATGTACGTAGTGGTGGAGGAAGTCTTTTAACAGAGGATTTAAAAGCAGATATTACTAGTGATTTAGCTATTGAAGGAATTAATTATTGGCTTGATATTTATAACAGTTCTTCACCAAAAGATTCTATTAACTATGTAGTCCTTGATCAAGCAACTTTATTCTACCAAGGAAAGACTGCATTTGATTTTAATTCTGGTTTCCAAATAAGTGGTGTAGCTACAAACTCACCAGATTTAGTTGATAAAATTGATTGTGCACCAATTCCAAAGATTAATGCAGATGATCCTGATTATGGAATAGAAACCTCAAATATTCCAATGGTAATATGGGAAAAATCAGAACATCCAGAAATATGTAAGGCTTTTATTGAAAAATTATATGAAACAGAAAATTATATTGAGTTTTTAGAAGCAACACCTGTAGGTATGTTACCTTCTATTAAAGGTATATCAGACACTGAAGAATACAAGTCAAATGAAACAGTTCAGCAGTTCTCAAATGCTGTAGATGTTATTAGTACAGCTGTTGATAGTGGTACAGCTATAGGCTTTGAACATGGGCCAAGTGTACAAGCAGGTTTATTAACATCCCAAGGCATTATTGAATCTATGTTCCAAGATATTATTACAAATGGAACAGATGTTAAAGAAGCAGCTCAAACTGCTGAAGATAAATTGAATGAGTTATTTAGTACAGTTAATTAATATAAATATTTAATATAGGAAACCTGACAAGGTTTCCTAATTTGAGAAAGGGTGGCGAGGATATTTGTGAAAATAAAATCAAAGAAAGATTATGCTCGATGGGTATTTGTACTTCCAGCTCTTATTATAGTAGGAGTATTATTAATCTATCCTATATTTTCTAGTCTATATTATAGTTTAACAACAAAGCATTTAATTAAGCAAACATATGATTTTATTGGATTAAAAAACTATATATCAGTTTTAAAGGATTCAGATTTCTTTAAAGCATTTGGTGTATCTATTTTATGGACCATAGTATCGTTAATTGGGCAACTATTTATAGGTTTTACTGCAGCTTTGGCAATTAATAGAGTAAAGCATTTAAAAGGTATTTATCGTACATTATTAATTATTCCTTGGGCCTTTCCGTCTATAGTAATAGCATTATCTTGGAAATGGATATTAAATGGAGTATCTGGTTTTATACCAAATATACTTGTTAAATTAGGATTAGCTAATAGTTTGCCACAGTTTTTAAGTGATGGAAATTTAGTTTTACCAACTTTATTTTTTATAAATGTATGGTTTGGGGCACCGATGATAATGGTAAATGTTCTTTCAGCATTACAAACAATACCACAAGATCAGTATGAAGCAGCACAAATTGATGGAGCATCAAAAAGTCAACAATTTAGATTTATTACTATGCCTCATATAAAAACTGTAATTGGTTTACTTGTAGTATTACGTACAATTTGGATATTTAATAATTTTGATTTAATTTATTTAATCACCGGTGGTGGACCTGCAAATACAACAACCACAGTACCTATATATGCTTATAATATGGGATGGGGAAGTAAGATGTTAGGTAAATCATCAGCTGTAACTATTTTATTACTATTATTTTTATTAGTTATATGTACAATTTATTTTACTATTATAGGTAAATGGGAAAAGGAGGATAAATAATGATAAGTAAAAAAGATAAGTTTGGAAATTTTATGTGTCATATATATCTTATTATTTTAACTATTATAGCAGTTTTCCCATTACTTTGGATAATACTTTCTTCAGTAAAAACAACTGGAGAACTTACATCAAACCCTACAGGTTTTTTACCAAAAAACTTTACAGTACAAAATTTCATTCATGTAATTAAAGATTTAGGCTTTGCAGTAAATATTAAGAATAGTTTATTAATTGCTTTTATAACTACTTTAATAGCAATTACAATTTCAGCCATGGCTGCTTATGGGATTGTAAGATTCTTTCCTAAGTTTGGAAGCTTAATGTCTAAATTACTTGTTACTACATATATGTTTCCACCAATTTTATTAGCTATTCCATATTCCTTAGTAATGGCTAAGGCTGGACTTACTAATACAATGACAGGACTAATAATAGTTTATCTTTCCTTCAGCGTGCCTTATGCAGTTTGGATGCTTGTTGGATTTTTTAAAACGGTTCCAATTGGGATAGAGGAGGCTGCCAGAATTGATGGTGCAGATAAACTTCAAACATTTGTAAGAATAGTACTTCCATTAGTTATGCCAGGAATAGTAGCCACAGCAATTTATACTTTTATAAATGCATGGAATGAATTTTTATATGCTTTAATCTTAATAAATAGTACAGATATAATGACTGTTTCAGTTGCGCTTAGATCATTACAAGGAGCTGAAATTCTTTCATGGGGAGATATGATGGCAGCATCGACCATTGTTGTTATACCATCAATAATTTTCTTTATGATAATTCAAAGAAAAATTGCAGGTGGAATGACAGAAGGGTCAGTAAAATAATTAATATAATGGAGGGTAAATATGAAAAATATAGGTTATGCAATAGTAGGAACTGGATATTTTGGAGCTGAGTTAGGACGTATTCTTAAAGAACAAGAAGGAGCTAAGATTGTGTCTGTGTTAGATCCAGAAAATGCAGAAGCAATAGCTAAGGAATTAGAATGTGATGTGGAAAATGATTTAGATACTATGTATAGTAGAGAGGATGTAGATGCTGTTATAGTAGCTACTCCTAATTATCTACATAAAGAACCTGTTATTAAAGCAGCAGAACATGGAATTCATGTGTTTTGTGAAAAACCAATAGCTTTAAGTTATGAAGATTGTAATGAAATGGTTAGTGTTTGTCAAAAAAATGGTGTAATATTTATGGCTGGTCATGTAATGAATTTCTTTAGAAGTGTAAGACATGCTAAGAGATTAATTAATGAAGGTGTAATAGGTGATGTACTTTATTGTCATTCTGCTAGAAATGGATGGGAAGAACCTCAACCAAGTATATCATGGAAAAAAATTCGTGAAAAATCAGGTGGACATCTATATCACCATATTCATGAGCTAGATTGCATTCAATTTATTATGGGGGTTCCAGAAGAAGTAACTATGGTAGGAGGAAATGTAGCCCATTTAGGTGAAAAATTTGGTGATGAAGATGATATGTTATTTATTACATTACAATTTCCAAATAATAGATATGCTGTTTTAGAATATGGTTCTGCATTTCACTGGCCAGAGCATTATGTATTAATTCAAGGAACAAAAGGGGCAATTAGAATTGATATGAAAGATGTTGCCATGACAGTAAAAACTCAAAATGGTAAAGATACCTATCTTGTACATGAAACAAAAGAGGAAGATGATGAGCGTATAAAAATTTATCATGGAACCGAGATGGATGGTGCAATTGCGTATGGTAAACCAGGAAAATTACCTCCAAAATGGCTTCATGGAATTATGAAAAATGAAATGAAATACTTCAATGGAATTTTACATGGAAAAGAAGCAGATGATGAGTTTAAGCCATTATTAACAGGGGAGGCAGCCAAAGCAGCAATTGCTACTGCTGATGCATTAACAAAATCACGTTATGAAAATAGAAAAGTTAAATTAAGTGAAATTATTTTAAAATAAAGATATTGAAGTATATTTTTAGATTATTCTTAAGTTAAAAAGTATGAAAGATATTAATACTGAAAATATCAAGGAGAAGATATATGAAGGAGTTAGAAAAATATAAAGGTATAATACCAGCTTTTTATGCTTGTTACGATGATGAAGGGAAAATAAGTCCAGAGCGTACTCAAATGTTTACACAATATCTAATAGGTAAAGGAATAAAAGGACTTTATGTTTGTGGATCTTCAGGAGAATGCATATATCAAAGTAAAGAAGAAAGAAAATTAATATTAGAAAATGTAATGAAGGTTGCAAAAGGAAAAATTACTATAATAGCTCATGTTGGATGTAATAACACTTCAGATAGTATGGAGTTAGCGAAGCATGCGGAAAGTCTAGAGGTAGATGCGATAGCTTCTATTCCACCTATTTACTTCCATTTGCCTGATTATGCAATTGCAGAATATTGGAATGATATAAGTAATTCTGCACCAAAAACTGATTTTATTATATATAATATTCCACAATTAGCAGGAGTTAGTTTAGGTATGAATTTATATAAAGAAATGCTTAAAAATCCAAGAGTGATAGGTGTGAAAAATTCATCAATGCCCGTACTAGATATTCAAATGTTTAAAGATGTATCAGGTGATAATAGTGTTGTATTTAATGGGCCAGATGAACAATTTGTTGCTGGACGTATAATTGGAGCTGATGGTGGTATTGGGGGAACTTACGCAGTAATGCCAGAGTTATTTATTGCGGCGGATAAAGCTTTATCTGAAGGCGATTTTAAGAAGGCTCAAGAAATTCAATATAAAATTAGTAGAATTATATACGAAATGTGTAGTTGTCACGGACACCTTTATGGAGTAATTAAAGAAATCCTAAGAGGAAGAGGAGTTGATATTGGAGGAGTTAGAAAGCCACTACCATCAATAACAGAAGATGATAGAAATCAAATAAAACTATGTAGTAAAATGATAGATGAAGCCTTACAAAGTTTAAATTAGTGAACAATTCTTCCACATATAATATATATATAAAACTTTTTATGAGAAACTCATAAGAAGTTTTTTTATTATATAACTTTAAAGTATTTTTAAATCACTATTATCAAAACATAGTCATATAACTATAAATATAAGCAAACAAGAAAGAGGGAAGATTATGTGTGGAATAACAGGATTTATTAATTTTAAAAAGAATATAAAAGATGAAGATAATATATTAAAGAATATGACTGATACTTTAATAAATAGAGGACCTAATTCTGGCGGAATGTATATTTCTAATAATGTTATGCTTGGACATAGAAGACTTGTAGTAGTTGATCCAGAAGGTGGAGGTCAACCTATGAAAAGGTCTGTTAATGGTAAAGATTATGTTCTTATATATAATGGAGAGCTATATAATACTGAAGATCTTAGACAAGAATTGTTAAGTGATGGTTATAAATTTGAAGGATACTCTGATACTGAAGTATTACTTTTATCATATATAAGATGGGGAATAGATGCGATATCTAAGTTTAATGGAATATTTGCTTTTGCTATTTATGATGAGGCAAAGAGAAGAGTTGTTTTAGCAAGAGATGCTATGGGCGTAAAGCCATTATTTTATAGTATAAAAAATAATACATTTATTTTTGGATCAGAATTAAAAAGTTTATTTAAGCATCCATATGTAGAACCTATTGTAGATAAGGATGGGTTAACAGAATTATTTGCATTAGGACCAGCAGTTATACCTGGAACTACTGTTTATAAGGATATTAATGAGGTTAAACCAGGTCAGTATTTGATATTAGATGAATATGGACTAAAAAAGGATGTGTATTGGGAGCTTAAAGCAGAAGAATTTAATGAAAGTGAAGAAGAAGCAGTTGAACATGTAAGAGAATTACTTGTAGATGCAATAAAGAGGCAACTAGTTGGAGATGTACCACTTTGTACTTTTTTATCCGGAGGATTAGACTCATCAGCAATTTCAGCAATAGCAGCAGAAGAATATAAAAAGAAAAATAAGATATTAACTACTTATTCTATAGATTATGAGGATAATGAAAAGTTCTTTAAATCATCACTATTTCAACCAACATCAGATCAATATTATGCAGAATTTATGTCAAAATATATAGGTAGTGATCATAGAACTGTTGTATTAAATCATACAGATTTAGTTAATGCACTAGATAATGCTTTAATTGGTAGAGACTTGCCTGGTATGGCAGATGTAGATTCATCTCTTTACTTGTTTTGTAAAGAAGTAAAGAAAGATTTTGTAATTGCTTTATCTGGAGAATGTGCTGACGAATTATTTGGAGGCTATCCTTGGTTCACTAATGAAGAAATGATAAATTCAAATACTTTTCCATGGTCAAGATTTATAGGGGAAAGAAAAGCAATTTTAAGTCCAGAATTAAAGAACTTAAAAATAGAAGAAGTAGCACAATCAGCATATAGTGATACTTTAAAAGAAGTTCCGCATTTATATGGAGAAAGCCCTTTGGAGCATAGAATGAGAGAATTATTTTACTTAAATTTAAGATGGTTTATGGTGAATTTATTAAACAGAAAAGATAGGATGAGTATGGCAAATAGTTTAGAAGTGAGAGTGCCATTTGCAGACTATAAAATAGTAGAATATGCATTTAATATTCCTTCAAAAATAAAACTACTTAATGGAAGAGAAAAGGGATTATTAAGAAAGTCCTTAGAAGGAATTTTACCAGAAGATATTATTTATAGAAAAAAGAGTCCTTATCCAAAGACACATAATCCAGTTTATACTGATATGGTTTGTAATATTATGAGAGATATATTACAAGATAAATCTTCACCGATATTAAATATTATAGATAGAGATAAGGTTAAGGAAATAGTTGATACAAAGGGAAATTCTTATAAAACACCTTGGTTTGGACAGTTAATGACAGGAGCTCAAATGATTGCATATTTAATTCAAATCAATAATTGGTTAAAGAATTATAATGTGAAATTAGTATAGAAAAATGGAGCTGTTTTATCAGCTCCAAACTAATTTATTAACTAAATAAATATTAAGCAAAGGATGAAAATATTATGATAACTTCAATTTTATCTAATGGAGAAATTATTAATAGTGAAAAATTTGATAATACTTTATCTAATGTAGTTGCTTGCATATGTGAAAATAAGAGTATTAGTGAAATAGTTGATAAGCAAATATCTAATATTCATAAAGATATAGTAATTAAAGATAAGGATATGATATTTTTAAAAATTCCTATTTTACTTTCAGGAAAAAAGGTTTTTATTGATACGATTATAGATAAAGATAAGTTTATTGTAAATTATTATAGTGAAGGTTTTATTGAGTTTTTAAAAGAAAAGATAACTTTACATAGTAGTGTAAATAAATATATGATTTGTTTATTTTTATTTCAATATTTTTCATATCGTTATGATGAAGAATTATTAAAGATAGAAGAACGAGTAGATGAACTTTTTCAAATTGCAGTAAATGGTGAAAGTTCAAATAATAAAGAAATATTAGATCTAAAAAAATTAGTAGCTAAAATTGAAAGATTTACAACAAATTATAAGGCTATGATAATTTACTTAGATTATGAATTTAAGGGGTTAGATTTATATAGTAAAGTTTTATTAATTTTAGATAATACATTAAGCTTAGTAGAAGATATAGAAGCATCTATACTTTCGTGTATAGATATTTATAATTCAGAGATAGCTAATAATACAAACAAAGCTATACAATTACTTACGAGTATTACTGTTATAGCATTGCCTATAACTATAATATCAGGAATATTAGGAATTAGTTTTAATAATAAGTCATTAGTAAATAGCAAAACAGGACTTATTATAGCAATGATGATTACATTAATAATAGTTACTATAGAAATTATATACTTTAGAAAAAAGAAATACTTGTAATTTTATGTTTTGATTATGCAACAACCCTATATTAATTTATAATATAAATGAAAGTAAAATAAAGGATGAAAATATAATGATAACTTCAATTTTAT
>NZ_JASCQJ010000040.1:0-32874 GCF_033043255.1 Clostridium lamae
ATATAGTAGAAACTTAAAAGTAATTTATCCAATATTAATAGAAGTTGATAAGAATAGTGAAGAACTTAATTCAAAAGAATTTAAATTAAGATACTATAGGGATAAAGTAATTACAATAAATAACAAGGATTATTATATAACAAATGACTGGTATGATAGTGATAAAAGAAATAATAAATTTGAATTTGTAAGGTGGATAAGAAATAAGATATATAATTCTGTTTATAAAATAAAAGAAGTTAATACTAATGCTTATGAAGTAAGAGATGAAATGAAAATGTTACCTATAAAGGGGTTAACTCTTGAATTAGATAATATTTTAAAGCGTAAGAAGCAAGTTATTTTATATGGACCTCCTGGAACAGGTAAAACATATAATGCAGAAAAAATAAGCTTTGAACTTTCAGCAAGAAATATATATAAAAAATCATTTGAATTTTTAAATGAAGAAGAAAAAGAAATAATTAAAGGTAATTCAGAAAATAAAGGATATGTTAGGTTTTCATGTTTCCATCCAAATTACAGTTATGAAGATTTTATTGAAGGTATTAAACCTAAGGTTATAAATGGGCAAACAGTTTTTGAAGAAAGAGATGGAGTGTTTAAATCAATATGTACGGATGCGCAAAATAATAAAGAAAAAAACTATTATCTTATAATAGATGAAATAAATCGTGGTGATATTTCGCGTATATTTGGTGAACTTATAATGCTTATTGAAAAAAGTAAACGTGGAAAAGAAATAATACTACCTCTTTCAAATACTTTATTTAGTGTTCCAGATAATCTTTATATTATAGGTACTATGAATACTGCAGATAGATCAATTTCAGCTTTGGATATAGCACTTCGTAGAAGATTTGGATTTAAGGAGCTTATGACAGATTATAAGTTATTAGAAGGAATAACATTTAAGTCATTACCATTAGATAAATGGTTAAAAGAGTTTAATAATAGAATTATAGAAAATTTAGGTAATGAAGCTAGAAATCTTCAAATAGGGCATTCATATTTTATTGAAAATGAAAAACCTATATCAGATATTGAAAGATTTAGAGAAATTATAAAAGAAGATATAATTCCACTAATAGATGAATATTGTTATGGAGATTATAGCTTAATGGCTAAAATATTTGGAAATAGTATTATAAATGTAAAGGAACAAAGTGTAAACGAAAAAATATTTGAAGCCTCTAATCCATTAGAATTTATAGAAGCTTTGATTGAACCTTGTATTGAAATAAGAATAGAAGATTCAGTTGAGGATTTAGATGAATATTCTAATAAAGAGGAGATTTCAGATGAAGATGCTGAAAGAGATAGGATATAATATGGAAATTAAGAGTATTAATTTAAAGGAATGGGATACTGTTTTTCTAAAAGATACTTTTATTTTGAATGATAATTATAGAGATATAGCAAAAACCTTAACAAATAATTCAATTATAGATATAAAAGAATTAAAAGATGGGATTTTAATAAACACAAATTCATACGTAGGTAAGATAGGTCTTGGGAATATTGAAATAAATATTAAACCAAAGATTGAAGGACTTCCCTTATATAAGCTCTTGAAGTTTACTTATGGATTAAAGGATTTAAAATTATTAAATGATACTACTCATTCTCTAGATAAATTAAACTTTTTTGATTTGATAATTTATGAACTTATATTAGAAACAAGTATTTTATTTAAACATGAAATAAAAAGAAATTATATAAATAAGGAAGAAGATTTAAGTAATATTAGGGGACGAATTAATATAAATAGAATAGCAAAAGAAGCAGGGGTAATAAAAGAAAAATTACCATGTAAATATTTTAATAGAGAAGAAGATATAATTTTAAATAAAGTTTTACTTTCTGGATTATATTTAGCACTTAAATTAACATCAAATAATGAATTAAAAATTTCACTTAAAAGAAATATTGCTTTTATTGAGGATAAGGTTTCTCAAATAAGGCTGGATAAAAAAGTTTTAATTAAAGCTAAAAATAGTATTAATAGATTAAATATAAACTATAAACCAATAATTGAACTTATAGATATTTTATATGAGGCAGATACTATAGATTTTAATGATAATGATAAAAAAATAAAGTTAAAGGGATATATATTTGATATGAATTCATTTTTTGAAAGGCTAGTAGGGAAACTTTTAGAAAAAGGAAAAGAAAAATATAATTATAAATCCCAATATAATTTTAAGAATATGTTTATATATGATCCAGACTTCAATATTAAAATGAGAAGAAACCCTATATTGAAGCCAGATTTTATTTTGGAGAAGGATGGAAAAGTTGAAAAGTTATTTGATGCTAAATATAAAGATTTATACAATAATCCACTTCCAAGTTCAATGCTTTATCAATTATCTATTTATGCTTTAAGTGGGCTTGGAAATTATGAAGCTACAATACTATACCCATCTATAGAAGGAAGATTAAAAGAGCAAAAGATAAATATTAATAATCCTATTACAGGAGAATATATTGGAAGAGTTAATTTGAGATGTATAGATTTAATATATTTAACAGATATTCTTAATGAAGATGAGAATATATTAAAAGAATATATAAAAAACTATATAATAAAGTAAATTATTTTTATAAAAATGTATTAGAAAATGATATTAAATTAGTTACTAAATAATTATAATGAAGTTTTTTGTTAAGATTAATTTAAGTTATAAATTAATAAGATATATAAGTAAATAAGAAGGATTATATTTAAAGGATATTCCTTCTTATTTTATGTGAAAAATGTCGATATAATTACATTAAATTTAGATAAAGTAACTATTTTACACGATAGAGGATATAGGTATTATAATAAAAATAAGTAAATTGTGCCCTGGGGTACTAGTGGATACTTAGTATTCCATTTGATAAACTTTTAATTTCTCACGATTAGATATATTTAAGATGAATTTCAATAAGGAATAAAATATGACAAATATAATAAAGTATATGATGTAACAGTAAATAAATTAAGCTTATTAGAAAATGAAAATAGTCGAACATTAGAATTTTATAAATTAAATAAATCTGCACAAAAAAGTAACTGGAATACTATAATACTATGGTAAATCAATAATATCTATTGTAAGGGGATAGAATGAATATAAAAAACATTTCAATAGGTGAAGCTATGGAGAGATTTTAAGAATTAAATAATTATGAGGAAGAAAGAGAGCCAAATAGTAAATTTGAGGAAGAGGATTCACAAGTATTTAAGTATAAAACACATTATACAATTAATGAATTGGGGATAAATATATATGAAGCAATTTGTTATAGATATGATAAATATAGTAAAGAACTAGAAGCTGATTTTAATTTTTATATATTTTACGATATTAATAATGATCATAGAGTATATGAAGAGCAAGGGAGTAGTTTAGAAGTATGCATACTTAATTTTTGTGAAAATAGAAGCATTGATTATAGTTATGAGCAATTACGTTGTGACTTAACAGACGAAAAAAATTAGGATTATAGAATAAATAATAAGTAATTTAACAGAAATTTAAAAATATATTATTGTATTGATATATTAAATGTATATATACTATGTAATACTTATAGAATCAAACAAAAGAGTTTTTAGCTTAGTTGATAAAAACCCTTTTGTTATTTAAGTTAGTATAGATAGAGAGATAGTTTTTTATTATATAAAATGATTAAATAAAAGGTGTTAAAAATAATAGAATATTAATTACGAGTAGTAATTTATAAAAAAGTTAGATGGAGGAAAATATGTCAATTGTCATTAAGATATTATGCCCGGTAGTATTAATGGGATACTTAGTATCTCACTTGCTAATGTTAGATTGATGAGCTAATGCAAAATTTGTTACAGAAAGTAGAGCCTTAGGACTTGTTTTTGGAAATAATCATTATGTTAAATTATATTTTGGATAAAATTATGATTACTAGTATATAATTAGATATTATGATAGGGGTTAGAAGTAGGGTACTTAGTATCCCACTTCTATTAATTCATTTTATATTTTGTGTATTATTAATTTTTATAATTTTAATATACCTTATCACCATTGAAAATTGAATTTTTATAAATTACATAATCAAAACTTTTTATTGACTCTAGCTTATTACCGCCAGCGTAAGAAATAGAGGATTGAAAATCTTGTTGCATTTCTACTAATGTATATTTTAAGGAACCTTTATAGTCTACAAACATTTTCTTGCCTTTAACATTTTTTCCGCCCTTTTGGAATTTGGAAGCAGAACCAAAGTATTCCTTATAAAACTTTCCGTCTCTTTCAATAGTCTCCCCACGGGATTCTTCATGTCCAGCAAATAGTGAACCTATCATAACTATAGAAGCTTCAAATCTAATAGATTTAGCTATATCGCCATGGGTACGAACAACCCCATCTGTAATAATAGGTTTAGTTATAGATCTTGCACACTAACGATGGATAGCTAATTGTCAACCACCTGATCCAAAGACTGTTTTAATAGTAGTGATACATACTTTGCCAGAATCAACTCCTACCTTTGTAGCATCTGCACCAGCAGTTTTAAGCTCTTTTACAGCTACAGGTGTTCAAATGTTTCCTGCAATAACAAAACTTTTTGATAAATGCTTAGTAATATGCTTAATTATAAATAACTGCATTAGAATGTCCATGAGTAATATCAATTGTTATATATTCAGATGAAAGATTTTCGGCTTTTAAATCCTCAATAAAGGCATATTCTTCCTCTTTAACTCCAACATTTATAGAAGAATATAAGTTTTCCTCTTTCATATCTTTAATAAAATCTATTCTTTTATCTTGCTTAAAACGATGTATTATATAAAAGTATCCATTTTCAGCTAAATAAGTTGCGATTTTTTCATCTATAAATATTTTGAATATTTGGAGGAAATACAGGTAATTTGAAGGTTTTCTCGCCAAAAGTTATAGATGTATCACATTCAGAATTACTGTTTACTATACATTTTCCTGGTATTAATTGTATATATTCATAATCAAATACTTTATATATTCTCTACCTATTTTATACGAATTATTTATAATGGATATGTGAAAAACGAAGATATTATACACAGGGTATTAGTAGAGTACAGGATTTATATCATAAATATATAATCTTATGCCTTGATGTGGCAAATGTAATAAATATAAAGGAAACAATAATTGAAAGTATGGATGCTAAGCTATCACCTAGAACAAGAAATGTACAAAATTTAGAGAATAAGATTCAAAGATTAGAAGCATACGAGAAATGGTAAGATAGTAAACCTATTAACTTTGAAAAGTTAGTAGGAAAAGAAATATAGCGAAAGCAGTGGAGAATTTGAGAAAGTTACATAAATAAATGGTATAATATAAAAATATTCCAATATTGTAAAATTTAATTATAGATAATTATAAGTATATATATAAGGCTTAAATGCTATATAATTGTAATATGAAATGTAAGTATGGGGGTATGGAAAAAATGAATATGATTTGGAATAAGTTGAAAGAAATTGATATTATCTATAATAGTACAATGATATCATTAAATTCATTTGATGAGATTATTTTTCAAACGATAAATAAGATTTATGAAAGTGAAAATAAGAATAATTTTATGATATCAATAGATGATGAACTAACAGCTATATATATGTTGGTGTTTTTAGGAATCAGGACATATTATGAAAATATGGTTGATCCAAATAAAAATATATTGGATATTTTAACTAACAATGAAAAGGTTTGCTATAAGGGGGATCTTTATATTTATGATGGAATTAATGAACTTAATAAAATGAAATATATAAAATTAAAGGGAAATAAAGGATTAATTAGGAATATTGCGTTAGAGAATGCTTTTGAGATAACAGTTTATAATGGAACATCATCAAGAATAAACAAATCAAAGGATTTTTTAATCGGTACAAATATAACAAAAAAGTTTATAGCTGATATTTATAATTGTGATGTTAATAAGTTAAATGGTTTTATAAATTCAAGTACTTTGTTTGTTATGAGGGGAAAGGAAAAACTACTTGATATTATTGAATCTATTGAATTTCATTATGATAATAAAAAAATCCCTTTTACTGAATTATTCCCGTTAGGTTATTGGTCATCAGAGGAAAATTGTTTAATAGTTAAAAATAGGATAAAAGAAGATTTGCTATTTAATGTAGCTTCTAATATAAGTACAGCATTAGATTTAATAATAAATGATGAAAATATTAGTAATGTAATAGTTATTGGAGATAAAGCATATAAGGATTCTTTAGAAACAGAAATAAGAAGAATAAATTTATATAACAGAATTAAGAAATTAATTTTAGTTGGTAGTTGGGAAAATACAAATAACTTTAATTATTTTATATCAAAAGACAATAAGTTTGATATTTATGCAGTAACTAAAGATTTGGTATTGAGTAATATAAATTTTTATAGTAATAATGAATTCCAAACAAAATCTAGTATACAAGAAAAAAATTATAAATTAATTCAAAATATGATAGATAAAAGAGTAATTATACAAGATGTTGAGGATGAATTAGGAATTGGTACAAATATACTTAAAGTTACAGGATATTTAAAAAGTTTATGTGTATATGGTAAAAGTAATGATGACGTTTTACAATTTATAAAAACTTCATATCATATTTGTAACAAGCTTGAATATACAATTATTCCATTTATCTATTGTAATTCAAATTATGAAAATATAAATATTAAAGTTGGAAGGTTGAAAATAATATGGAGACTATTTGATAACACAAGAGTAGAATATGGGTTAATGAAGTCTGTAATTGAAATAATTGATGAAATGCTTATAAAGCTAAACAGAAACAATAATAAATTTGAAGAATTAAAGAAAATTATAAAAGCAAGTAGGAGTAAAACAACTTTATTAATTAAGAATAAAGATGAGATTAAAGATATTGAAAGATACTTGATGATGCAACGTATGAATAAACTGGTTAAGGTAGTTGAGTATAAGAAAAATATAGATATATTATCATTTGATAATATAATAATGCCTTTTTATCAGGAAGACCTTAATATCTTTACAAGTAACTATTTAAAAGATGTGTACGTTATTTGTTATGAAAGAGAGCAGTATAAATATAAAAGGGATATGAAGATAAATAAAATAGTTGCAAATGATATATACAAAAATAATAAATTAGAATGTGATGATGAGTATGAGTATGAGGATATAGATTTAAATAGCTTAAATGATCAAAATGAAGAATTAATAGTTACTGAGGATGAAACAATAAATGATATTATAGAAGCTAATTGGATTAGAATAATAACTTCTCAACAAGGAGATACTTCAAATAAAAGTTTTAGTGGATCAAAAAGTATTGCAAAGAAGATAGTATTTTTCAAAGATGGAAAATATGCTTTTCTATCAGAAAATTATATAGTTAATAGTGTTGATAGAGTTAAAAATGATATAAGTATTAAAAGAATTGAAGATATTGATTATGGTGATGAACTTATATTCGTAGTTAATACAATTACAGATAAAAATGATATAGTAAAAGATACTATTGATAGGCTTCTTGAACATATAGAATTTCAGAAAAAATATAAAAAGTATTTTGATAATAATTTACTTTGGAAAGATAGTTTAATTAATTATATGAAGAAAAATTTTTTAGATGAAAAAGACATTTCCAATAATTTCAAAATAAAAGGTTGTGATATAACAGCACTTGCAATAAAAAATTGGCTAAACGGTAGTATAATAGGACCACAAAATTCAGAACATATTAAAGTAATAGCAAAGATAATTAAAAATAAAATCTTATCAGAAAGAATTGATGAAGTAATAGCATCATGTAAACAGGTAAGAAGTATTCAAATACAAATAAGAAAAGCAATTGCTAGAATGATAATAAATTCTGTAGTAAGTGGTCAAAATGGTGACTTTCATATGTATAGATATGTAAAAGAAGCAATAGGGGATTTAAGTAGTTATGCTTATATAGGGGATGTAATATCGATTAAGGATATAGATAAAGAAATACCAATACAAAATATTAATAGGATAATTGAGGGGGATGAATAATTATGGATGAAGAAATGAGAGTGAGAAGAGAAATTGTTGAACGCTGTAAGGCTGAAATGTTAGGACCAGGATCAGAAGATATAGGTGGAAATATAGAAACAGAAGTAATTTCTGATTCTCCAATTGAAAGATATTCATTAGGAATACTTTTTCCGCAAAATAGTAATTATGAATTAAATGATGAAGAAAAGCCGGTTAAAGTAGAAAAGGAACCGGATGAGGATGTGATTCTGGAATACTTAAATGAAAAAAGTAGTGAAACCAATATATCGAAATCTTATGTTGAGGATGGAGTACAGGACCAAATAACTATGACAAATCAATTCTTACCATCAGCTATGGGGTTAACTTTTTTTGCTCAAGGTGAAATTAATAGTCTAAATATTAGGGTAAGTGCTTCAACTTATAGAGAAAGCTCATTTAAGGATTGCTGTGTAAGAATAGAAAATTCTTTGGGTATAGAGAAGTATTATTTGAATGACTTTATTTATGTGGAAGGTGAGTTTGTAAAGCTTAAAAAGAATATAAGTAAAAAAGATGTTTATGAGTTGGTTTCAGGAAGAGAAATAGAGAAGGAAAGACCAGAATTAGTTTCAATATTATATAAACTTGCTGATTTATGCACAGTAAATAGAATTAATACTGGGTATGTAAGAAATCCATTGTTGAAGAAGAAGTTAGTTACTGTGGATTTAGCTAAGGAATTTAATCAAACATATATTAATGAAAAAGGCGATACTTCAGTTAATGAAGATATAATTAAAGTAACAGTGCTTAAAAAATCTTTTGGAGAAAATATTTTCAGTTATACTGTGATGTTAGTTAATAACCAAAAGGATTGCAAAGGTTATAAAAATTGTTTATTTCAACCTGAACTTAGAATTAATTCTGAAGAAAATAATATTAAATTTATTGAACATTCCTATATGAGTAAAAGAGGGATAGGAATAGTAAATGATGAAGATTTAGTTTATGAATTATTATATAGAAACAAAAAAAGTTATGCAATAGGACACGGTGTAGCTAGTGGACAAGCGGTTGATGATAATTTAGGAGCTGGTGAAATATATACTGACTTTTTCCCTAGTTTTGAGGTTCCACAATTAGAATTTTCAATTAGTGAATTGGATAACAGTGAAAATATACTATCAATGTTTGAATTGTCAGATTTATCGAAATTAACAAAGAAAGAGAAAACCAGTCTATTAAATGATTTTTGCAAATCATATGAAAAATGGATAGAAGAATTAAAAGAAAGTTCAAAAAGAATAGATAAAATTTTTGATAAGGTAGTAAAAGAACAAATAACAAAATGTATAGAAACATTGAATAGAATGAAAAGAGGTGTAGAGATATTATCACAAAATGATAAAGTTTACAGTGCGTTTAACCTTATGAATAGAGCTATGCTAATACAAAGAGAGCATTCAAAGTTTAATGGGGGAGAATTTGATAGATATCCAGGTGATTCAGACTTTCCTAAATTTAATTATATGAATATTGAAAAAAAATATGGTAGTTGGAGAGCATTTCAATTAGCTTTTATATTAATAAATATAGAAGGAATTAGTAACGTAAAAAGTAGTGATAGGGATATAGTGGATTTAATATGGATTCCAACTGGCGGTGGAAAAACAGAGGCATATCTCGGATTAACTGGCTTTACTATCTTTTTAAGAAGATTAACTGATCCAGTTAATGGTGGTGGCACTACCATAATAATGAGATATACATTAAGACTATTAGCAGCACAACAGTTTGTACGAGCATCTATACTTATTTGTGCTTGTGAAAAAATTAGAAGAGAAAGTAAAGAATTAAATTTAGGAAAAGATGAAATTTCAATAGGACTTTGGGTAGGGGGAACACCTACACCAAATAATAATATAGAAGCGAAAAAATTATTTAAATTACTAACTAAATCAACATCATCTAGCCAAGAGTTAGATAATGCAAAAAAAAATAACAATAAATTTCAGGTATTAAAGTGTCCATGGTGTGGAACTAAGTTAGAAATTGAATATGTAGATGGTAAAAAGAAAGGTAATTGGGGATATGATTATGATAAAAAGAAAATTATATTTTGTCCTGAACCTAGGTGTGATTTTCATAAAAAGTTACCAATCCAAGTAGTTGATGAGGAGCTGTATAAAGAACCGCCAACTTTACTATTTGGGACAGTAGATAAATTTGCAGCATTACCATGGGAAGGAGAGGTATCAAAACTATTTGCGTTAGATAAAAAAAATAAAAGAAAACAACCAGAGTTAATAATACAGGATGAGTTGCATTTAATATCAGGACCTCTAGGTAGTATGGTTGGATTATATGAAACTGCTATTGATGCTATGTGTAGTAATATATGTAGTGAAAATCCTATTAGACCAAAGATAATAGCATCTACAGCGACTATAAAAAGAGCAAGTGAACAATGTAAAATGTTATTTAACAGGCAAGTATCACAGTTTCCACCATCAGGTATAAATATAGAAGATTCATATTTTATTAGAGAGATACCAATTGATATTAAGCATGGTAGACAATATATAGGTATTATGCCTTCAGGAAAAACACCAACTACTACTCAGGTAAGATTATATACAGCAATTTTACAAAGCTTAAAGTTTATTGAGGCACCTGATAAGGTACTTGATAAATATTGGACGATGGTAGGATATTTTAATTCAATAAGAGAACTTGGGAAAACTTCTAACTTAGTTGTAGATGATATAGCAAGTAATAATATGAGATATATGAAAAGACTGCTTAAATCTAATGATTTAAGATTTGTAGGATACCCACAGGAATTAACTAGTAGAGTAGAGTCCACAGAGATAGTTAAAATATTAAAAAATCTAGAAAATAATTATAAGAGAAATAGTAAAAAAGATAATGAATATAACAGTAGACCAATTGATGTTTTATTAGCTAGTAACATGATATCTGTTGGTGTAGATATTTCTAGATTGGATTTAATGGTTATTTCTGGACAGCCAAAGCAAACATCAGAATATATACAAGCTTCAAGTAGAGTTGGAAGGAAATATCCAGGAGTGGTTTTCACATTATATAACCCATCAAAGACAAGGGATAGATCGCATTATGAGTTGTTTTATCCTTATCATCAAACTTTTTATAAGTATGTTGAACCAACTAGCATTACACCATTTTCTGAGCAGGCTAGAGAAAGAGGGTTACATGCAATATTTATCAGCATGGTAAGACATTTATTAAAATTAATTGGTGATGAAGATGCTCATGATTTTAAAGATTCATTAGATAATTTAAATATTATAAAAGATTATATTTTAGAAAGGGCTAAAGATTTAGATAATACAGAATTACAGGATGTAGCAATAGAAACAAAAAATGAGATAGAAAGTATAATTGAAAGATGGGATTCAAAGGTAAAAACTGCTGTAACAGGAGATAGAGTATGTTATAAATCTAAAAAGTATGGAAAAAATCTTCTTATTCCATTTTTAGATGAAAATGAAAATAATGCATTTCCTACAATGCAGTCTTTAAGAAATGTTGATAGTGAAGCAAAGGTTGATATACTTGTACTGGGGGAAAATGAGGATGAGTAAAGGAAAGATTATAAAAACAATACAATTAAGTAAATATCAATATACAATAAGATTTGGACAAGCACTTTCTCCTTTTGGAGCAGGTGCAATGGTAGATTTTAAGGATCAAACATTAATGGCAGCTGCACCTGAATATTGGAGACAATTTTCAGAAATTCATGATCAAAGATTAGAAGCATTGTTAGATGTGGAAAAGTTCCATTTACCTGTAGATAAGGAGAGTATGAGTGGGTTACCATTTGTTAGATTTCCACAGTGGTATTTCTGCCCAAGATGTAAGGTGTTTAAACCATTAACTGAGTGGGAAAAAGAATATAAGCCAAGTAGTAAGTCAAAAACAACAGATATGATAACTCCTAAATGTATGGAGTGTCAATTGCAACTAGTGCCAGCAGGTATAGTTGTAGCTTGTGAAAATGGACATATAGATGATTTTCCGTGGGTAAATTGGGTTCATGATAAAAGTGGGGGCATCCCGTGCAATAAGCCATTATTAAAGCTAAAAAATAGTTCCAGTGCATTGGGGTTAGAAGGATTGATGATAGAATGTGTAAGTTGTAAGGCTAAGGCATCTATGAAAGGTGCTTTTAATAAAGATGTTTTCAGTAATATGGAAGGAAAGTATCATAGAAAATATAAATGTTCAGGTAATACCCCATGGAAAGGGATAAAAAAAGATTGTAGTTTATATCCTAACACGTTACAAAGGGGAGCATTAAATATATACTTTCCCAAAGTAGTAAGCTCATTAGTTATTCCTCCCTACTCAAATGAAATTAATACTTTAGTTAGAGAAAGCAAGGCATATAATAAATTAATTGATCAATTAAATGATGAAGAATATGTTTCATTTAAAGGAGAAGATAATATTATAAGTTCTCATATTGAAAAAATAGCACAAGAGATTCATCAAAATGAAAATATAGTAAAAATTATAGTGAGCAATTATTTATCCAATAAGGATGAAGTAGCTAAGCTTACAAAAGAAGAGTATAGATTACAAGAATACAATGCTTTGATTGGAAATATTCCTAAGGAATGTATGTCAGAGAGGGATTTTAAAATAGAGATTCAAAAAGACATATCAAAGTATGGAACAAAATTAATTTCTAAAGTGACATTAGTAAAAAAACTTAGAGAAGTAAGAGCACTTGTTGGATTTAGTAGGATTAATCCCAGTGACCAAAATATAATTAGTGGGTTTAATGAAGGTGATAACTTACCTAAAGGATTTGTACCAATAAAAGAAAAAGAAACTACTTGGTATCCTGCATATGAAACAAGAGGAGAAGGAATATTTATTGAATTTGATAATGAAAAGATAAATGATTGGATTAATGGTTGTGAAGAAATAAATACAAGAATAGAATTATTAAACAATAGATTTAATGTAAAACAAGCTAAAAATGGAAGTAGGACAAGAGAAATAACTCCTAAGTTTGTGTTACTTCATACCATAGCTCATTTACTAATAAAAGAGCTGAGCTTTCAGAGTGGATATGATTCAGCTGCATTAACTGAAAGGATTTATTGTAATGTAGAAAGTGAGGAAGTTATGAGTGGAATACTAATATATACATCGTCGGGAGATTCAGAAGGGACATTAGGTGGCTTAGTAAGGCAAGGTAGATATGATACACTACCTAAAATATTAAAGGATGCAGTTGGAAAAGCTCAGTGGTGCTCTTCAGACCCAGTATGTATTGATAGTTTAGGACAAGGACGGGATAGTATGAATCTTTCTGCTTGCCATGCTTGTACTTTAATATCAGAAATAAGCTGTGAAGAATTTAATGTTTTATTAGATCGGGCATTAATAGTAGGAACGTTAGAAAATAAAAAAATAGGTTTTTTCAATTCATTATAATAGGCACTGGAAATAATAAAATTAAAAAAGGGGTTATATAAATTTGGAGAATTTTATACTGAATAATATAAAGGAAATTAATAATAATATTGATTTTATCAAGAAAAGTGGATATGACAAAACTAAAGTTAGAGCATACTTGAAAGAAAAACTTGATAGAGATATAGAAATAAATGGAATGGAGCTACTAGAAAAATTCTATGCAGACGGATTAGTCAGAAGTAGAATTAAGGATATAGCAAATGAATATTTATATTATAAGAAAGACTTAGAGAAGTTTTATGATAAATCAATATATAATAAATTTTCAGAGGAAGTTAACTGGGAAAATGTTAAAGGAGATTTAGAGGCTAGCATAAAAAAACAGTTAAATGAAAAAGAATATAAATTTATATATAAGGATATGAACAAATTGATTACTAAGGTATTAGTTTTATTGAAAAATGGAGGTTTTCAAAAAAATCTGTTTAATATTAATTCTGGAATAAAAGAGGCTAATGAAGGGGACAGTTCACAGTTTCAGTTCATATCAAGAGCTATATTAGCAGGTTTTAATTGTTCAAATGTAGATGTCCGTTCAAGTAAATATGATTCAATAATAGATTATAAAGGGACCTTACTAAAAGTTCAGGTTAAGGGAATTTCAGATTCAAAAATTTCATTTAAAGAAAGAGATAGAGGTGGACAAGGTATTGATTATAAGCATGAAAATAATAAAGGCAAAATTATAACTAGTTCAGATTGTGATATATATGTCGCAGTAGACAAGCAATGTGGACTTTGTTATATTATACCAATGATGGATATGGACGAAATGAGGAAGATTGATGAAAAGGAAAAAAGAAGTATAGAAGAATTAGACATGTATTTGGAAAATTGGGATATGATAGAAAGTACCGCCAATAGATTAATTAATATAAGATAATTATATTAATAATATAATTGCATTGTCAGGGATAAACGTAAAATTTTAGTTTTTGAGTGTAATATGAGTAAAATTAATATAGTAGTAAAAAATAATGTATTACAGAGACTTAGTATCCTACTTGATAGTAATAATATAAGAATTGTGAAATAAAATGGGGGTGTTATATTAAGTGTCAAAATTAATATGGGATAAGTTTTCGGATAAAGAAAAAGATGAGTACAGAAATTTTCTGAAGATATTTGGTGCATTAAGTGGTCTTTTTAAAGATATTAAGGAAGGTGAAAATGCAAAAAAACCTTATTTATATTATAGAAATCATGAACAGTTATTTGTAAGAGTATTTGATGTAGAAGACCTTACTAGAAAAGATGGTGCTTTTGATGCGTTGGGGATATTTGGAGGAATGAGGGTCGGAATAGGACTCAAAACATGGATACATTCTAGTGATAGAACATATCAGAAGGTTGCAGAATTCAATAAACTTGCGCCTACAGAATTAGATCCTTTAATCAAAAATGGTAATCCAGAAGACGTGGTACGTAAGGTTTCGGAATTAAGAAATGAACGTATAATGCTTGATAAAAGGCTTCATAGAACAGATGTTGATGTGTATCATTTTATTACACGTGATGATAATGTTATGAACATAGTGGAAACCCCTTATGATTTAATAGATATTGAAACTTTAGAATTCATAAGGACAAATGGAAAAGTATATTTGTTTAAGGATAAGCTTCATAATTATAAATTTTATAAAAGTAAAAGCGTATTATTAGAAGAATTCGATGCTTCAAGGGCAGAAATATTAGAGACTATACCTATAGTTCAGTATGATGATCCTTTTGAATTAATAAAGATGATTCAAATACCAGGAATGGATAGAGAAATAATAGAAGTTAAAAATATAGATGAAGAATCTGAACTTCAGATTAATATTATCAATGAACAAAGTGAAGATATTTATGGAAGGTTTGAAAATCAAGATGATATCAATAAGGTTATTTATCTTCCTCTTTATCAGGATAAAAAGGAGGGACGAGTTGTTTCTGAATGCTCAGGTATTAATATTCGTCATTCTAAGCCGAAGAGTAAAGGAAGCAATACTCTAAGACCTGAATATGAAGTTGAAGTAAGAATAAGTAAATGGATACATCATATTTTCCCTAAATTCTTTGGAATAGATGCATTAAATGATGATGAAATTCATGATAAGGAACTAAATGACTTTGATTTACTTCTTCCAGATGGAAGAGTCCTAAGAGGAAGGGTAAAGCAGGCAGGGGGGAAAAGTCTTCAGACAAACCCTCAGAGTTCATTAGGAGAATGGATTTTAAAAGATGTATTAGGAATTGAGAAGAGGGAGGAAAAGGTAACTTTAAAACTTCTTAATGAATTAGGAATTGATAGTCTTAAGATTACTAAAATTGATGATAAACATTTTAAAATAACTGTTGCAGAAACAAATGCTTATGAAAAATTTAAGCTTCAGAATATGGGAAAGATTCTACAAGATGATTCAATAAAGAAAAAGCCTTATTTTAGAACAGAAGATATGAATGAACTCGATTAGAAGTATAAAAAATTATAAAGGATTATTTAATGTGAAATAATATAAGACAAGCTATCAGAATAATAATTATTCCGAGAGCTTGTCTTATATTATGATTATTTAATTTGATGAAAATTTTTTCCGTAATTATTAAGAAATAATAATTTAAAGAGTCTTAGTTTAATAGAAAGATGGCAAGAATGATATGTTTACAAATAAACATATGTTCGATATAATAAAATATGTATAACTTAGATGAAATTACAATGCTAAACTAGAATAACAGGATATTTGATGATATACTAATGTAGTGAATTTGCATAATGAAGAAGAAAAGGTGGTATTACATATTATGAGCTGTGTATATAAGGTAGGAAGTTTATTTGCTGGGGTTGGAGGTGTATGCCTTGGATTTCAAAATTCACATATTGATAATAAGAATTATAAGCTTGTGTGGGCAAATGAAATGGATGAATATGCATGTGAGACATACAGAAATAATTTCAGTCATAAATTAATACATGGTGATATTAATAAAGTACTAAATCCAGAAATTATTAAGTCTCAATTAGAAGAATATATTAAAGAAATAAATGATACTAATAACTTCGGAAAAGAAGATAATTATAATGTAGAACATGATGGATATACAAAAGATGAGAAGAAAAAGATTGAAGAGCTAAAAAGTGAGTATGATTATTATATAAAAAAGCATGAAGAAATATTAAGTGAAAAGCTTGATATCCTGCTAGGTGGATTTCCATGTCAAGCATTTAGTATTGCCGGAGAACGTAAAGGCTTTGAAGATGACCGTGGGAATCTGTTTTTAAGCATAATAAATCTAATAAATCAGCTTCAGCAAAAGTACGGTAATGATGGTGTTCATGGAATTGAAGGTAAGCCTAGAATTTTATTTCTTGAAAATGTTAAAAATTTAAAGAGTCATGATGGCGGAAGAACCTATCAGGTTATAAAATCTGAACTTCAAAAAATAGGGTACATAATAAAAGAACATGTTTTAAATACAATGGATTATTCAGATCTTCCTCAAAATAGGGAAAGAATATATATTATAGGTTTCCTAAATACGGAGGATGCAGAAAGGTTTAATTTGTTTGATAAAATAGAATCGTATAAGAAAGTAAAAAGTAAAGATAATAGAATTAGTGATATAAAAGAAATTATTGATTATAATTTGCCTAAAAATGGGAATGAAAAATATTATTATACTAAAGAAAAATATCCTGGCTATTTCTTAACGGAAGATGAGTATAATGAAATTCCAGAAGAAAAAAGAAAAGCTGAAAGAGTAAATCTTGATGAACAGATAAATGAAATGTATGAATTTTATCAGGTTAGAAGAGGAATGTATGTTAGAAAAAACATGAGTGGAGTATGTCCTACTTTAACTGCTAATATGGGAACAGGTGGGCATAATGTACCCCTTATAAAAGTAAAAGACGGAATAAGAAAGCTTACACCTGCAGAAGCGTTTAAGCTTCAGGGATTTCCAGTAGGAAATGGATATAGCCTTCCATTAGAATACAAAGGAAAGAAGTATTCTGATGCTCATCTTTATAAGCAGGCTGGAAATGCAGTTTCAGTACCTGTCATACAATTTTTGGCTGATAAAATTCTAAAAATACTATAATAGAATATAATTTTTATATAGAATTTAATAGAAAATCCTATTAAATTCTATTTTTTTACTCCTTAGTATACATATAATGTAATATAATATAAATAAATATAAAAGTGTATTGGGGGGGGAGATGGGTGGATAAATTGCAGAAGAATAATAATGGATATTATATAAATAGAAAAGTTCCTTATAATAAAATAAAAGAATACCCAGATAAAATATTAGATAAATGTTTAGATTTTGCGTATGATATGACATATGGAAATTTAGGGCAACATAGAAATTACAGAAGTGGTGGAAAAATTATAAGAGAAAATGGGGAAATATTTATTAATACATTCCAAGGGAAGTTAGCTGAATATGGAATATGTAATGAATTTGTAAATAGAAATCTTAATATTAGTAGACCAGATTTAGAAAAATATAAGTTAGGCAAATGGGATGATTTTGATATAAAGTATAAAGATTATACTATAGCAGTAAAGTCTACAAAATATTATGGGAATTTATTATTACTAGAAAAGAAGGATTGGAATGAAAAAGGAATTTATATTCCTAATGAAAGTAAAGGTGAAGGGTATTATGATTTTTTTCTTTTAATAAGAATTAGTCCAGATGGTGAAGCTATTATGAAGAGAAATAAAATATTATATTCTAAAAATATTGACAAGCAAGAATTAAGAAATAAGATACTTAATAATACAAATAAATGGAGTTATGATATTCCAGGATTTATTACACACAAAGATTTGTGTTATATAATAAAAAATAATTACACAATAGAACAGGGTGCTATTTTAAATGGAAGTACCAAAATTGATGCTAATAATTATTATGTACAAGCAGGTTGTATGAGAAACATAAATGAAATGTTTAATCAATTGTTTGATGTGGAAGCTAAAGAAATAGTTGAATTAGTAGACAAGTTATAAGACTTAAAAGTGCATATGTAAGTATAAAAGTAGAATGATATTGTTAATGGAGATTTAGGCTATGAATGTACTTTACATTTACATTGAGATTATACAATAGATGTAATAATGGCTGCCTTTGGTTATTATAATGAAGATAAGAAGCCTGCCTTTAGAGAAGCAGTTAAATACTTTGAAGATAAGAAAACAGATATCTTCCTTATTACATTAAATAAAAGTGATAAGGATTTTTCACCTTCAACCTTATATGAGGATTATGCTATAAACGAAAAGCTCTTCCATTGGCAAACACAATCAAAAACTTCAGTTGAAAGTGTAACAGGACAAAGATATATTAATCATGTGAAAACAGGAAATAAGATAGCTCTTTTTGTTAGAGAATATAAAACAAAAGATGGTCTGACTTCACCATTTACTTATCTAGGAACATGTGAATATAGAAGTCATACTGGAAATAAGCCAATTAGTTTTGTTTGGGAATTATATGAAGAAATTCCTCCTAAGCTAATAAATAAAGCAAACAAATCTATAGTAATTTAATTATTTATAACTATAAAAATATATATCATATTTATTATTCCCCCTAAGTAATATTTATTAAGTAGATATTTTAGGGGGAATAATTTTTGAGAAATTATAAAGAAAACAAATATACTAAAGTTATAAAACAAGAAATTAAAGATAAGGTAGATAGCTTAATTGCGAAAAATAAAATACTTAAAAAGTATGAAAAAAGCCAAGTTTTAGTTTCTACAATAAGCATAGTAGGAACAATAATATATTGCTTTTTAACAAATAAGAATAATAGCTTAAATGAAATTTGGTCAAGATATGAATTCTATGCAGCTTTAATTTTTGTTTTAATCTATAATGCTATTATTGAGAAAAGAGTTAAGAGTTTAAAGAAAGAAGTAGATAAGGGGACGGAAACTATTAAAAACAAAATGATTCTTAGAATATGTAATTGTGATTATAATTGTTACTGTAGAGAAGAATTAAATGAATATATGAAGGATAATGGTATAAAAATTATTTAGTGTTAAAGATTTTCCTATAGATTTTTTATGATAAATGATTAAAGTTTGATTTATGACCCATAATTAATAATGAAATATGAATTTTATGGAAGAAGGCGAAGTCAAAATGGATGTAGTAAATCAAAATGAATGCATTAAGTTAATAAGAGACTTTATTTATGAAAAATTAGAAGGAGATATTGAAAAAATTAAAGATTTCAACTTTAATGAATTAAGAGAAGATAAAAAATATGGTTGTCCAGATAATAATAAAGAATTCGATGCAGATGATACAATTTTAGCAAAAGCTATTTACTGTGTTGTTTGGGGAGATGATTTACCAGATATTAATTTTAATAATATTGGTAGTAGAAAAGATTATAGAGGCGATATAATAAATTCATTTAATACTTTATTTAGCAGTAGTCTAAATGAAAAACTAAGTAATACTAGAGGTAATAATTATAAGGAATTGAAAATAGGAAGTAAAGGTTTCGTAGTAGAAGATAAAAAATTAATGCTAAGTATAATTGAATTTCATAAACTTTATAGAACTATAGGGAATATGGCTGTGTTACCAAATATATCTCACAATAGTAATAATATAAATCAATATAGAGGTATGAAGTGGAAGGATTACTATGATAAATTTCTTTTAGAATTAAGATTAACCTTTTTATCAGATTATAGTAGTAATGACGGATTTAAAGAGTTATTAAAAGCTAATAGCTTCTATTTTGATAGATTTGAAAAAAGTGAAAGAGGATTTAAAGAATTTTGTAGATTGAATTTTATAGATTACTATATTGATAATGAAATAAGTTTTGGAATCAGCAATGATAATGGAGTAGTATATCCAAGTTGGCAAATGTCAAGGTTTTGGAGGGAAAATCAAAATAACTATAATAAGTTTGCAGAGAAATATATTGAAAAATCATCTGAAGTTATTAGGTATCGTGGCAATATTATATTAGAGCAATTAAGGAAGAAGATTTCTTTATAGAATAAAAATAATATCTACAGGTATTACATATATTTGTATTATTTACTTACAAATACTGATTGTTAGAGTAATTGAGAAATAACCAAAGCAGAAATAATATTATCTTATTATTTTTGCTTTGGTTTTTATATACTTATTAGGGTTAATAGTTAGTAATAAGAATTCCTTGGACTATATAAATAAGTTTAATTAATAGAATATTTCTAGTGTTTTAGCTATTGTTTAATAGCATCCTAGTGATGTAGTAATATTTTCAGGTCAAATACTAGATGTTAAGTGTGCTGCAACATATATTCAAAATCATTCTTAAGAGTTAAGGGTTGACTTAAATAATATATTTCTTTCTGGTGATTCAAGTGGAGATCATGGTGGAAATGATTTTTATTGCAAGAAAACAATTGATATAATTATTGACTTTCTATAAAAGAACAAAATAAAGATGGGATAACCTATGATAAAAGAAAACTTTGATGATATCATTATATGTTAATATATAGAATTGTATATTTTATAATATAATTAATTAGGATATAATAAAAGTAAATATGTAAATATAAGGAGTTCCTATATGAATAAAGAAGAATTTATGAAAAAGTTAAAAAAGTATAGAGAAATAATAGCCTTATGTGAATTTGGTAGTTATGGTACTCAGCATTGGATTAAAGATAGAAGTGATATTGACTTACTTGTTGTTGTTGGACCAAAGGTGGAGTTTTTAGATACAATGAATATCGAGGACGAAATAAAGGAAATAGCTAAAGATTTCTATAAATATGAGAAAATACATTTAACTTTTCTATTGTTTAATGATTTTACTAATAAATATGCTCGTATTGCAGTAGATAGTGATAACCAATATATTTTAGATGAAGAAAGATGGTATGATTTTAATCATTATGTGCTAAAGTCAGTAAGAATTAACGAGAAGTTTGAGAAAACATTAAAAATAGATGAGCAATATAGTTATTTTGGAGGTATTATAGATAAGTCCTTATTATAGATATAAAAAAGAGAAATTTTTAGAAAAATATCAAAGTGCATATGATAATTTAGAAGATCTTAAAGAAGCTATAAAAGAATACAAGAAAAATAAATAATTTAAATGTAATAGATATTGAATTTATATAAAACGGTCAAGCTTATATTGATCGTTTTATTATTTTTGAGGATTATATATAACTAAAAATATTTAGGTTTATAGACTGAAAGATAGTGTTTTTATAAGCTTACGATTTTATGAAATCGATTAAATAAGTAACATTAAGACATATAAAACAAACATTAAAACATAGAAGGAATAAAAAATATATAATATAATTATTTTACACTACAGTAAATATTAGTAAGTGGAGGGGTATTATGGGTATTAAGAAAATAATAGCAACAACATTACTTGCAACTTCTATGTTAACGTTAGCAGGATGCGCTAAAGGAAAAGCATCAGAGGAAGTTAATAGTGATAATCCAACAACATCAAGTGATAAATTAGTTATGGCTATATGGGATACAAATCAGTTAAATGGTATTCAAGAAATTGTAAACGGTTTTACTGAGGAGACTGGAGTAGAAGTAGATATCCAAGTAACGCCATGGACTCAATACTGGACAATGCTTGAGGCAGGAGCAACTGGTGGAGAACTTCCAGATGTTTTCTGGATGCACTCAAATGAATTTGCAAAATATGCTCAATATGACATGCTATTAGATTTGACAGATAGAATAGAGGAAAGTGAAAAAATTGATTTAGAGAATTATCCTAAAGAAATAGTAGATTTATATAATTGGAATAATGAAAAGCAATTTGCAGTTCCAAAGGATATAGATACAATAGCACTTTGGTATAACAAAACTATGTTTGATGAAGCGGGATTAGAGTATCCAAATGCAGATTGGACATGGGATGATTTTAAAGAGGCTGCTAAAAAGCTAACTAAGAGTGATGGAAGCCAATATGGATATACTTTAAGTCCATCAGATAATCAAGAGGGATGGTATAACATGGTTTACAGTATGGGAGGAGCAATTATTTCTGATGATAGAAAGACATCAAAAATGGATGACCCAAATACTATAAAAGCTATTGAGTATGCAAGTAGTTTTGTAAAAGAAGGATTAACTCCAAAATATGAAATAATAGCTGAAAATGGTGCAGAGTCATTATTTAAATCTGGAAAAGTAGCTATGATACCACAAGGTTCTTGGATGGTTTCAGATTTAATGAGTAATGACTATGTAAAAGAAAATGCTGATGTTGCTGTATTACCAAAGGATGCAACTACAGGTAAAAGGATTTCTATTTATAATGGATTAGGTTGGACAGCTTCTGCAAATACTAAGAGTCCTGATAACGCATGGAAGTTAATTGAATATTTAACTTCAAAAGATGCTCAACAAAAGCAATCAGATTTAGGAGTTACTATGTCTGCATATGATGGAACATCTGATAACTGGAAGGACTTACATCCAGAAATTAATTTGCAAGCATATTTAGATATGAAAGAGAATTTAGTTATTAGACCATATTCAAAAAGTACTGTTATATGGGAAAATTATGTTTCAGAAAAATTGATTGATGTTTGGACAGGTACTATGAGTGCAGAAGATGCATGTAAAGAGATAGCTAATAAGATGAATGAGTTATTAAAAAATGAGGAACAGAATTAATAATAAATTCAATAAAATATAATTCTTTGTTGGAAAGTAAGAAATTATATTAATTTTTAACAGTTCTTCTCTATTCATTAATATAAGTAATTAGCTCTATGCTATTTTATGAAAATGAATTGAGAAGAACAATTTTTTATAGCTTATTAGATAGTTTATCGTATAAGGAGGTAAATATTAATGAAAAGGCTATTTGCTTCTCAAAAAGAAAAAAATGAATTCATTGTAGGATGGGCATTTATTTTACCAACAGTATTAGGTTTACTAATATTAAATATAATTCCACTTATTAAAACAATTTATGAAAGCTTTTTTAGAACTGGAGCATTTGGAAAAGGAAATATATTTATAGGTTTAGATAATTATAAAAGACTATTTGCAGATAAGGAAGTTTGGCAAGCTATAGTAAATACATTTAAATATGCTATCGTTGAAGTGCCACTAGCAATTTCTATAGCAATAGTTATAGCTGTACTATTAAATAGAAAAATGAAAGGACGTACAGTTTTTAGAACAATATTCTTTTTACCAATGGTAGCTGCACCTGCTGCTGTTGCAATGGTATGGAAATGGTTATATAACTCACAGTTTGGATTACTAAATTATGTTCGTAGTTTATTTAATCAAGATCCTGTTAATTGGCTTTCAAATCCTAAGATTGCTATTATATTTCTTGCTTTAGTTGGTGTTTGGTCAGCAATTGGTTATAACATGGTACTATTTTTAGCAGGGCTTCAAGAAATTCCAAAGGATTATTATGAAGCAGCAACTATTGATGGAGCAGGAGGATTTACAAAGTTTTTTAAAATAACACTTCCATTAATATCTCCAACTATGTTCTTTGTATTAGTAACTAAAGTTATAGGTTCATTACAAGTTTTTGATGCTATATATATGATGATAGATAGAGCAAATCCCGCGTTGGAAAAAACACAATCACTGGTGTATTTATTCTATAAGCACTCATTTATACAATCAGAAAAAGGTTATGGATCTACTATAGTTGTATTGTTACTAATAATAATTTTAATAATAACAGCATTACAAATGTATGGTCAAAAGAAATGGGTTCATTATGAATAGGGAGGAGTAGGAATATGGAAGATAAAAAAAATAATAAAATTGTTTATTTAGTACTGACTATTGGAGCTAGTATAATGCTTGTTCCTTTCGTTTGGATGATTTTAACTTCATTTAAAACAATAACAGAAACCACTCAACTAGATCCCTTTGTGATTTTACCTAGTAAATGGAGACTTGACGCTTATGAATCTGTTATGATTCGAATGGATGTTATATTACTTTATTGGAACACAATAAAATTCATATTCTGGAGAGTTGTATGTGCATTAGTTACTGCCACTTTAGCTGGTTATGCTTTTGCAAGATTAAATTTTAGGGGTAAGAACATAGCCTTTAGTTTGGTTTTAATTCAAATGATGATTCCAAACCAAATATTTATAATTCCACAGTACCAAATAGTTAGTAAGTTAGGTTTATTAAATACTACTTTTGCATTAGTTTTTCCAGGTATTGTAACAGCATTTGGAACATTTTTATTAAGACAAGCTTTTAAGTCATTACCAAGAGATTTGGAAGATTCAGCTAAGTTAGATGGTTGCAGTATATTTCAAACCTTCTATTATATAATGCTTCCTTTGGTTAAATCATCATTAGTTGCACTTGGAATATTTACATCATTATTTGCATTTAAGGATTTAATGTGGCCTTTGATAGTTAATGTAGAGCAAAGCACCATGCCTTTGTCATCAGCACTGGCTAAGTTACAAGGACAATATGGATCAAATTACCCTGAACTAATGGCTGCATCAGTATTTGCATGTATTCCAATGATAATAATATATTTAATATTCCAAAAACAATTTATAGAAGGTATAGCTACATCAGGTGGAAAATTGTAATAAATCAAAAATCTTTAGTATATAAAAATATATTGAGAATTTAAAAAATAGGAGGATTAAATTATGAAGATAACCTTTTTAGGAGCAGGGAGTACAATCTTTGCAAAGAATGTCTTAGGAGATTGTATGCGTACACCAGTATTATGTGAAAGTGAAATAGCTTTGTATGACATAGATAAGGATAGGTTAGAGGAAAGTGAAATAATGTTAGCAGCTCTTAACAATAATGTTAATGCTGGAAGAGCTAAAATAAAGAGTTATTTAGGTATAGATAACAGGAAAGAAGCATTAAGAGATGCAGATTTTGTGGTAAATGCTATCCAAGTTGGTGGATATGAACCTTCAACTGTAATAGATTTTGAAATTCCAAAGAAATATGGTTTAAAACAAACTATTGCAGATACAATGGGAATTGGTGGAATAATGAGAGCTCTTAGAACGATTCCAGTAATGCAAGAATTTGCAAGAGATATGGAAGAAGTTTGTCCTAATGCTTATTTATTAAATTACACTAACCCTATGGCTATGTTAACTGGATTTATGTTAAGATATACAAAAATAAAAACGGTAGGACTTTGCCATAGTGTTCAAGTTTGCTCAGAGCATTTATTAAAAGACTTAGGAATGGAAGATAAACTTGAGGGAAGGAAAGAGCTAATTGCAGGAATAAATCATATGGGATGGCTTTTAGAGATATATGATAGTAATGGAAATGATTTATATCCAGAAATAAAGAAGAGAGCATTAGAAAAAAACTCATCTGAGAAGCATAATGATATGGTTAGATATGAATATATAAAGCACTTAGGATATTATTGTACTGAATCAAGTGAGCATAATGCAGAATATAATCCATTTTTCATAAAATCAAAATATCCTAATTTAATAGAAGACTTTAATATTCCTCTAGATGAATATCCAAGAAGATGTATTAACCAAATAAAAAGATGGAAAGATGAAAAGGAAAGAATCTTAAATGATGGTAAAATTACTCATGAAAGATCATTAGAATATGCTTCATATATTATGGAAGCCATAGTGACAGGGAACCCATATAAAATAGGGGGAAATGTTCTTAATAATAATTTAATAGAAAACTTACCTAATGAAGCGTGTGTTGAAGTGCCGTGCTTAGTTGATAATATGGGAATACATCCAACTTATGTAGGGAAGTTACCAACACAATTAGCAGCTATGAATATGACTAATATTAATGCTCAATTATTAACTATAGAAGCAGCAGTAACAAAGGATAAAAGCAAAATTTATCAAGCTGCAATGTTAGATCCTCATACAGCAGCAGAGCTTTCAATTGATGATATAGTTAAAATGTGTGATGAAATGATTGAAGCACATGGAGAGTATATGAAAGACTATAAATAATATAAAAGAGAGAAAAATCAAGATAACTGATTTTTCTCTCTAATAATTGTAATAAAGTTAATCTATTGCTAGAAGCTTACTTGTAGAAAATTTTTTGTTTAATCTATATTCATTTGGACTAATACCTTTTAATTTTTTAAAGGCTTTCGAGAATGTTGATGAATCAGTATAACCGCAGGAATAAGAAATACTTCTAATTGATAAGTCAGTTGTTATTAAAAGATCAGCGCCTTTTCTTATTCTATACTCCATTAAAAATTGTTGAGGAGACATATTTAATTGTTTTTGAAATATAGAGGTTAAATAACTTCTATTTAAGCAAACATAATTAGCAATATCAGCAACCTTAATTGACGAAAAATAATTATGTTGAATAAATTCCATAGCTTTATTTATATACATATTCCTAGATGCATTTTCATTATTAAAAGAAACACTGTTATTATACTTAGCTAGATTAGAGAAAAATAAGTATAAAAGGCCTTCTATTTTAAAAGAATCATAAGGTGTAATTTTATGGTGTTTTAACATTTCCATAACATATCCTTTGAGCTCATCATTTGATTCAGAGGTGAAAATTAAATTATTTTCATCTAATCCAACCGATTTTAAATAAAATTCTACTTTATTTCCATCAATTCCAAGCCACAGATAAGTCCAAGGATCAGAATTGTCAGCATGATAAAAAGTAACTACATTGGGAGCAATTAAAAAACCTTGATTTTTACAAACGGTATATTTTTTGTTGTCTACATAATAATACCCTTTTCCATCAAGAACGTAATGAAGCAAATAATTTGGTCTTACTGCAGGACCAAAAGAATGTTCAGGAGAGCATTTTTCAAAACCACAATACCAAAGGTACATATCATTAAAGTTTCTATTATTATTTTCTAAAAAGTATGCATCAAGTATAAGAATCACTCCTATCTAATATCAAAATGTAAATAAATGGTATTCATACCTATTATTTTAATTTGTAGAATAATAAAATTCAAGAGATACATATAACAAGTAATTAAATGAATTTAAATATTAAGATAAAAAATATTTTTTGATAGACAGATCTTGCTAGTTTATAAGATAATTAAGTATCAAATATTATAAAATAAAGGAAACAAAAGTATGAGAGTAATAGAGGTAGTTGCAGCAATAATTAAAAAAGGTGATAAAATATTTATAACTAGGAGAAACTCTGGTGAATTCGAAAATATGTGGGAGTTTCCAGGTGGCAAGATAGAGTGCGGAGAAACAAAAGAAGAGGCATTAAAAAGAGAAATTAAGGAAGAACTGGAGCTGGATATTAATAATCTAGAATATCTAACAACAGTAGAGTATGATTATCCTGATTTTCATTTAACTATGCATTGTTTTATTTGTGAAATATGTGGGGGTAAACTTAATTTAAATGCACATAATGATGCTAAGTGGGTTTTATTAAATGAATTATCATCACAAGTATGGGTACCAGCAGATATAGAAGTTGTTCAAGAATTATTAATAAGATGAATTGTTTAGTGTGGAACTATATTTAGATAATATTTCCTAGGAAATAAGGTGTTAATATGTATGCTTTAAATAAGTGCAGAGTATACTTCAAATATAGATTATCGCCTTTGAGTCCAATAATAAGTGAAATATCAAGTAGTAACATAGTTTTCACTCAAATAATTAATGAGAAAATAAAGATAAATAAATTTGTAGATAAAAAGAGATGTTTAAATACAGAGCAAGGGATACTCTAAAAATAGATTATCTAATAGTTTAGAAATGCCTTACTCTTACTATATTGTCAAGCCGCTAATTATAAGGATAAGAATATAATTAGTGGCTTATATTTTTACTCTATTCTATTAAATAAATAACTGAGGAACAAATAAAAATCATACTTAATATATTAATAATAGGTTATTATTATAAAGTTTATTTAATTTATATAAAATTGAAAGGGAGACAAAAAATATGACAATAGGAGAGCGGTTTTCAGTAGTTATGAATGTGGCAGATCCACTTAACTTAACAGATTCGGGAAGTGAAGAAGGAGTTCAATTATTAGCAGATGGAGTTCAAGGATATGCAAAAGATACAAATATAATAGCAACTAATGAAGCAAAATATTTTGTTATAAAATCTGTAGATAAAACCTATGCACAGGTAAATGATTATTTAATTTATACAACTACTATTCAGAATATAGGAAATGTAAATTTAACTAATATAAGTTTTGCAGATTTTATTGGAACATTTTTAGAGTTTATTGAAGGAACAGTATATATTAATTGGATAAATTATCAAGCCTATAATCCAAGTAATCAATTTCAAGTTCCAGATATGCATCCAGGAGATATAACAACTATAGTATTTGCTGTTAAAATAAGAGAGTATTCTAAAGTAGGATATATTGCAAATACTTCAGAAGTTACACTAGCCTTTAAGCAAAGTCCAGATAGTCCAATAATTACTAAAACAATATATTCAAATGAAATAAGAACCTATATACCAGTTGCTAAAATAGATTTAGTTGAAAGTGTAGATAAGGAATATGCTGTTGTTAATGATATTTTAACTTATTCATTTACAGCGACCAATAATGGTAACTCAACTGTCATAAATACCTTTTTTACAGATTTTTTACCACAAGAAGTATGTTTAGTTTCTGGATCTGTAATAGTAAATGGTGTTAGCGGACCTAATTATAATCCACAAAATGGATTTACTTTAGGAACAATATATATAGGTCAAATTGTAAATCTTGAGTTTAAAGTAAAGGTAAATAGCTTACCAAAACCTAATACTATAAAAAATAGTGTTTCACTTTCTTACAGTTATTGTGTAGATCAAGCTGAGCAGCCTATATCTAAAACAGTTAATTCTAATACAGTAACAACAATTATTAATAGTTATTCTGCTAATTTAACTAAAGCTGTAAATAAATCTTATGCAACTATAGGAGATGTACTTGATTATACAATTATAGCCACTAATACTGGAACAGTAACTTTATCAAGTATTAATTTGGTAGATATACTTCCAAGTGGTGTTACCTTTGTTAATGGTTCTGTAGTTTTAGACGGAGTAAGTAAATCAGACTTTAATCCTAATTCAGGATTTTTAATAAATGATGTTTTACCTGATAAAAATGTGGTGGTAATGTTTAAGGCAACTGTGACATCACCTCCGACCCTACCACAAATTATCAATAAAGCCAATATAACATTTAAATATCAATTAATACCAGCATTACCGTATATGGATGGTGTATTAACAAGTAATATAGTTAGAACTAGCATAAGATCAAGTAATATAATAACCTAAATTTTGTTATGTATAATGCTAGGAAAGCCATTCAAAAAAATCTTATATTTAAAGATATAGTTCTGAAGGTACAACAATAGTAATTAATTTCATAGCCACATTAATAAGTAGACAATCCAATAACATTATCTATAAGTTTGCAATATTCAATTATCACTATTTATCCTTCTTATATTACATGTGCAGCATTTAATTTAAATACTATGATACCTGAACAAATAATAACAGTAGTTTATAAAGTTCAAGTAATAAATTTATGCTAAAATTAATATATCCTTATTAAAAATTTTAAAGCAATATGATATAAGTGAAATATCATATTGCTTTATTTTAAATTTATCAGAAATTGATTAGTTTTGCCCATATTATATGCTAATTTCACCATGCTGATTTCTTCAGATGTTAATTTTTTATTATACATTTTTTCAATTTGAAGAATTAAGGCATTATAATTAACTATCTTTTTAGGCTCCGATTTTATTCTTATAGGTGTATAAGTATAGTCTTTAATTTCTATTGAATCAGTATATAATTTTTTAAATACCTCAGCAGTATAATAAGCATCATTAAAAGCATTATGAAATTCAAGTTCTATATGTATATTTAGAAAATCTAGTGCGTTTTTTAATCCAATCCTTTTTCCAGCTGTGAATTTAAAATATTTACTAGCATAATCTTGAATGTCTATATAATGTTTAGGAAAATTTTTAGTTGTAAGGTTAAAGTAAACAATAGCTTTATATAACTCTCTTAAGTCTACAAGCCCCCAAATAACAAATGTTGTATCTTCATTTCCAATAAAATTCATAAAGTCATAATAAATGCTTGTAAATTCTTTGGCTGAAGAAATCATTTCATTAGTAATATTTGTTAAATCTTGAATGTAAGGAAGAATACTTTTATAAACAATAGGTTTCACTAATTCATTAAAAATTGAAATAGTTTTAAAGTCTTCATCAAGTTTTAACGCTCCAATTTGTATTATTTCAAAGGGCAATTGAGCAAGTTTATCTTCCTTATTAGAGCTTTGATTAAATTCTAAATCAAATATAATATATTTCAAAATATACTCCTTTGTATTATTAAAAAATTATGTTAGTTAGATTTGCAATTTAAATGTTTTTATTAATTGTTTAGATAGAGTATTAATACTTACATTTTAAACAAAATTGTTATAAAAAATACAGAAATCAATATGGAACATATATAGTAGACATTCGTAAAAGAAAGCCTATCTATAGGAAAAGGGTCAATTTTTTTAAAAGGAAAAACCAGAATAAAGTAAATTGAAATTTTCTTACTTTATTCTGGTTTTATATTAAATATATACTGAGTAAAAAATGGAGGACATAGTTTACAACTTGTATATATAGCACTATGCAATTTATTTAAATTTTATACAGAAGCTATTTTCTTACCTAAATTTATACAGTTCTCATCATCATCTTCGGGTTCCTCTTGTATTATTAATGGTGTATCAATAATAGTACATCCGTAACCTTTCATTCTTTCCTCAAAATCTCTCATCCATTCGCCATCTCCCCAGCCATAAGAGCCAAAAAGAGCAACTTTTTTACCTGAAACTTTAGTAGAAATTTCTTCTATAAAAGGCTCAAATTCAGATTCTTCAAGAACTTCATTACCTTTAGAAGGACAACCAAGTATAAGTATATCATCTTTTAATACATCCTCTACATTAACATCGGAAACGTTTATAACATCTGCACTTTTTCCTGCTTGTTCGATCCCTTCTTTAATTAAATACGCCATTTTTTCAGTATTGCCTGTATCAGAATAAAATATTATTTTCATAAAAAAACTCCCTTCAACCCGTTATTAATAATGATAATTATTATCAATTAAAGTATATGATATAGAGATTTTCTTGTCAAGTATTAGATATTAAATATATAATAGAAAAGTTTAATATTAATGAATTATTAAAAATATGATGAATTTAGTATGAACTTAATTTACATTTACTATGGTTTTAAGTTATAATAATGAGATTTCTTATTAAGATAATATAATATACAATTAATTAGTATATTGGTAATAAGAAATTTATATTAGAAATTAATTAAATAAGTATAGTAGTAATATAGTATCTAAAAGTTGGAGGGATGATTATATCAATGAGGATAGCTATATGTGAAGACCAAGTTGTACAAATTGATTTACTTAATAATCAAATAAAAGAATGGGCTAAGGGAAGAAATGTTAATATATCAATTCATAATTTTACTACAGCAGAAGCATTTTTATTTGAATGGGCAGATTATGATAAGTATGACATTATATTTTTAGATATAAAGTTAGGTAAAATGTCAGGAATTGAATTGTCGAATATAATTAGAGAGAAAAATAAAAATATTGATATTGTATTTGTAACAGGGTTTTTTAAATATGCATTACATGGATATAAAGTTCGTGCACTACAATATTTATTAAAACCTATAAAACAAAATGATTTATATTATTGTTTGAATAGTACATTAGATAGAATAAGTAAAGAAGATGAAAAGAATTCACTTATTTTAGAAACAGCAAAAAAAATTATAAAGTTAGATTATAATGAAATATATTATTTTATTATGTTTTCGCCTTATATAGATATTCATACAAGGACTGAAAAAGTGACACTTAGAAAAAATATAAGTGATATAGAGAAGATGCTTCCAAAGGAATATTTTATAAGATGTCATAGATCTTATATAGTAAATGTTAAACATATAAAATCAATAAAAAAAGATAATGTGTTATTAGAAAATGGAGTTAAAATACCTATTAGTAGGGGAAAGTATAAAGAAGTAAATGATATTTTTATTAATTATATTTGTGAATAAGGATTGAAAAAGCTATGAGCATTATATTTATAGTTGAAATGATATGTGAGTTTATTAGTGCTAGTTTATTAATTTATTTTTTTAATAGAATAATGGAACATAAACATAAGAAATATATTAAAGTATATAGTGGAATAATGACTATAATTT
>NZ_JASCQJ010000041.1:0-32533 GCF_033043255.1 Clostridium lamae
TTATATTATTTACCGAGATATTGTCTCCTCTAATAATATTTTCATATTTACTCTACAAAAATATTATACTTTACATTTAATTTTCTATTTATTTAATTTTAAGATAAACATAACTTTTTATTTTCATCCTAATACTTATTTACGAGTATTTTATTTAAGTATATAATTTGAATAACACATAAAAAGCACTTAGAATAAACTAAGTGCTTAACTACTTATATTAATTTTTGATTAAATACATTATCCAAATTAACTTTGCTAATTCTTTGCTTTATTTCATCTTTATCTTTAGTGTATAGACCTAAATCCTTCATTCTCTTAAAGTATTCAGCTCCTGCAAAAGTGTATCTATTTTTTCTTCCTTCTCTGCTTTCAGCTTTTTCATTTGCATATGAAATGATATCTCCTATTGCAATTGATGAAGGTAAAATTAATAGTGGTATTCCCATAGCTAGTCTTACTGAATTATGCCCTGCTAAAGAACCAGTTACAATTGCTTCTGTATGTCCAACAAATAACCCCGACTTCTCTCCTGCACAGAATAAATTATCTACTCCCTTTACTTTTAAATCATTAGTTCTTGGAGCTACTGATAAATATCTTATTGAGTTCCCCTTACTTCCTGCATATGGATCTACATATTTTGCATTTTCTAATCCTTTTATTTTCCTTAATTTTTTCAAAGGATAGTAAGTGGTCATTAGTTTAGCATGTCCAGTATCTAATAAAATAATATTTTCTGCAAATTCCTTTAAAGCATATTGCTGACACACCTTAGCATTAAGCTTATCATAGTTAATATCTTCCTCTGGAACTTCTAATATAACGCATCCTGTTCTATCTAACTTTTCAACAATCTCTTTTGATAAACTTTCTTTAGCTAATTTACAGGAACCTGAAATCGCTCCTAATGTATCTGAATCTCTTTCTCCATGTATATCTGAAACACCACATCTTTCACTTATACTAAGTCTTGGTCCAAATGCTGGACATCGCAAAATGCACATTGAACATCCATTCCCATATCTTAAGCAATTTCCCATTGGACCTGTTGTTCCTGTTGTTTCAATAAATACATCCCCCTCTTCATAACTACCATCACTAAGATATATTCCCTTAATCTTGCTCCCTTCTAAATTAACATCAGTAACTCTACTTTCTATATGAATATTTATACCTATATCCTCTAAATACTTACTTACTTTACCTTCTATTAAATTTACATCATATAACGTTGCATGCTTATGACCTGGAAATTCTATATCTTTATGTCTAGCTGTATTATCAACAATATCAATCAAATCTCCAGCACCAAGATCTATTAATTCTTCTGAAGCTGTCCACCTTCCGTTATTTCTCATTATTCCCCCAACATTTCCAAGGCCTAATAATAAATCAGTTTTTTCATAAAGGTGAACTTCTGCACCTGCTTTTTTTGCTGTAATTGCAGCTGCTGCTCCAGCCCAGCCTCCACCAACTATAATAACCTTTATCATATAAATCTTCTCCCTTCAAATACATTTCTTGGATCAGCTTGAACTTTACAAAAACGTTTTACTCTATGCCCTGAAAATCTAGCTGTACAACTACCACATACCCCTTCTCCACAGCACATTTTTATATTATTGCAACAGGATAATTTAATATCTTCTCCTTGTAAGTCATCTAAAAAATCTATTATTTTTACAGTTAAAATATCAGCTCCAGCTATATGAATATAACTTACTTCTTTATCTTTTATAAATGATTTTATTAGAACCTTTACCTCATCACTTAGTTGTCCCTTTTCTATTACTGACTCTTCTATCATATTTAAATCATAACCTGATAAAAATTCTTTAACATAATTATCTTTATATGGTGACTTATCCAGAATTAAATTTATATTATTATTATTTAAAGATAACTTTCTAATTACCGGAATCATAGGAGCCATTCCAATGCCTCTAGCTATAACTAATACATTCTTATTAATTTGCTTATTAATATTTTTAAGTCCAAAAACTCCATTCCAATACGGCCCTCTAATAGTAATTTCTCCCCCTTCCACTATATCAAGTAATTTCTTTGTTTTTATTCCTCTTATTTCTATCATTATAGTTACTATATTTGTTTCTACATTTGATTCCAAGATTGAAATAGGTACATCAAAATATATATTTTCATTGGTTCTTATAAATATGAAGCTTCCAGGTTTAACTAAATCCATTACTAATTTATGTGGAGCTTTAAACTTAATTAAAAGAACATCATCTTGGTATAATACCTTCTTTTCAACTAAACAATTATATGTTTTTCTTCCTTCTTTTGATTTAGATCCATTATTAATAAATTCATGATAAATACATACCCCATTCCAATTTAAGCAATCACAAAAACAGCTTCCTTGTAATTGAGAACATAATATACACTCATTTGATTCTGCAAGATGACAAGGACAAAATTCTGTTCCAGCATCTATACAGTCAACAGCTTCTTTCATTATTAGAATCTCCCCATTAGATTTCTTACACATTAATAGATTATTTTCTATTTTTCATTTTGTTACACTATATTTTTTATAAAAAAAGTAGAAGGATTAACTTCTACTTTTTAAAGATTATATTATCAAATTCTTCTTTACTCATATTTATATTACTTATTAAAGGAAATTTACTATTTTCTTGTTTCTCATCTTTAATTGATATTTTCCCCAGAATATCTCCGCTTTCTACTTGAGAAGTTCTATTGAATACTTCTACTTCTACTATATCTTTTTCTTTATATCCATATGTTACTTCATCATCTTCTATTATTTTACCTAATCCTGCAAGGTTTTCCTTTTCTAAAATATCCTTGTTTGATGTTTCGATAAATGTATTAGTTTTTATGACATAATTAAATATTTTTTCTGTCACATTCCATCTATCTACACAATTCAAAACTACTATAATTATATTTCTACCTTCATGATTAACAGATGAAACTAAACATTTACCAGCTCCTCCTGTATAACCAGTCTTTACACCATTGGCTCCAGGTATTCTATATAATATTTTATTTATATTTTGATAATCTCTTGTAAAATTATATTTATCTTTATATATGACCTTTTCTCCTACAATTTCTCTAAAAAAATCATACTCCATTCCTTTAGCTGTTAATATCGCTAAGTCATAAGCTGAAGAGTAATGTTTTTCACTATCCAATCCATGTGGAGATTCGAAATGTGAGTTAATAATTCCCAAACTTTTAGCAAAATCATTCATTATATTAGAAAAGTTTTCTACTGAACCAGCTATATCTTCTGCTATTGCAATAGCAGCATCATTACCGGACTTAAACATTAATCCAAATAATAATTCTCGCATTGTAATTTCCTCACCAGCTCTATATCCTACAGTTGATCCCCTAATAGATGAAGCATTTTTACTGATGGTTACTTTTCTATCTAAATCTCCATAATTTATTGCTATAAGGGAAGTTAAAATCTTAGTAGTACTGGCCATTGGAACAATTTCATATCCATTTTGGTTCCATAATACTTGCCTACTTTCTGAATCTATAGCTATTGCATTTCTAGCAGATACCTTTAACGGCAATTTGATATCAACTTTATTCCCATCAATATCAATATAATCTTCATCAATCATGTCTGCTATATCATTATCCATATCTATATCATCGTCAATAAATGCTTTCGCTGAATAAATATTCCATTGTAGTGTCAATAATACTAATAAAATAGTAAAAATAACTTTTTTTAAAACTTTCATAAAATCACCCTCTGTACTAACCATCTATGAGTAGTTTGTTCTAAAAGATATTTTTTAAACATTATTTTTACTTTTTTTACTTATTTAATTAGATTATTTATTTAAATAATTTAGAAAGGAGTGTGAAAGTGGCTTTAATATTAATCCTTTTAATCATAATATTAATACTTATTTTTCCTATACCATTAAAAATCAATATAAGCTTTAATGATGGTGTATTAATTTTAAAATTATTTAATTCACGTATCTTTTCATCATCTAACGGTATTGAAAATAATTTATTAAAAAAACTTCTAAGAAAAACTGATATTGATTTAAAAAAAGAAACTACAATAAAATATAAAAATAAAAGAGCCATTAAATCCTCACCCCTTAAACGTAAAAAAATTATAAAAAAAATATCTATAAAAAAGTTATATAAGAATATTTCCTGTAATAAATTCAAACCTCTAATAAGAATATATGGTAATTTATTTTTTGGTATTGAAGATGCTGCTTGTTGTGCAATACTTTATGGATTATTATGTAATTTACCAACTTTTCTTGGACTAATATTAGAAAAAATATTTCAAATAAAAAATATAAAATTAGATATTATACCAAAATTTAATAAAAACACTATATCTTTTGGCATAACTAGTATATTTTACTTTAATATTGCTAATATTATATATATGTTATTTTTAATGTATAAATCTTTTGAAATTAAGGAGGTGACTCCCGAATAGGGAGATATTTATGTCAATCGAACATCCTGTTGAAAATTTAATGAAAAGTACCATGGAAAATCTAAGAGATATGATAGATGTTAATACAGTTATAGGTGATGCAGTCGAAACTAAAGATGGTAGCTACATAATACCTATATCAAAAGTAACCTTTGGTTTTGCATCTGGTGGAAGTGATTTTGGAAATAATTGCAATACTCCCACTGATAAAGAAAGCAAATACCCTTTTGGAGGTGGATCTGGAGCCGGTGTTACAGTTAAGCCTGTTGCATTCTTAGTACTTAGAGAAGATGCTGTAAGGCTACTTCCAGTAGATCAAAATAATACATATGATAGAATTGTAGATTCTGTTCCACAAATTCTTGATATGTTTAAAAATTTCTTCAATAATGATAAAAATAAAGCAAAAAATAAAAATCCTAATGTTGAAGATAATCCATGTGATGATACTGATTCATCTTCTAACAACATATTCTAGTATTTATAAGATATATTTTAGAAAATTCTAAAATATATCTTATATTTCTTTCATAGCATCATTTAATAAATCTATTGAAGCTTCCTCTTGTTCTGAATATAGATCTAAAGACGGTAATTCATTTAATTCTTTTAAGCCAAACTGTCTTAAAAATTCTTCAGTAGTACCAAATAAAATTGGTCTTCCTGGAACTTCTAATCTTCCAACCTCTTTTATTAAATCTTTTTCTATTAATCTTTGTATAGCACTTTCAGATTTAACCCCTCTTATTTCATCTATATCTACTCTTGTAATTGGTTGCTTATATGATATTATAGCTAAGCTTTCTAACGAAGCTTGTGATAAAGATTGTCTTTTATTTTTTCTTAATAATTTCTGTATATAATCGCTACTTTCAGCTTTAGTTACTAGCTGAAATTCACCATTTATAGATATTAATTTTATTCCTCTTTTTTCTTCTTCATACTCATTTTGCATTTCATCCAATACACCCTTAATAATCTTACTTGAAATATCCAAGGTATTACTCAAATCCTTTATGGTAAGAGGATCTCCACTTACAAATAGGAGAGATTCTATTAATGACTTTATTTTAGGTTTTGAAGATACTTCCTCGAATTCATATTGTGCTACTTCTAATTTATTCATTTGCCGATCTCCTTTCAATCAAAATGTCATCGAAATTATTATCTTGATATACTTTGATAATTCTAAGTTTTATAAGTTCCAATAAAGCTAAAAATGTTACAACAGACTCTAACTTACATTGACTTTCTCTAATTATATCTTTAAATTTAATTATTTTATTATTATTAAAGCTTGAAATTAAATCATTCATTTTATCTTCAATTTTATATTTATCAACATATATTTTTCTTTGAATTATATTTTCTTTATTTTGCTTCATAAGAAAATTTTCAATTAATTTATTGTAAATATTATACAAATCCAATAAAGTAATATTTTTAAATATATCTTCTTTGTTAACTATATTTGTATCCTCTATTATTTCAGGCTTCTTAGTATAAATATCACCAGAACTAATGTATTTCTCTTTTAAAAATAATGCTGCTCCCTTTATTTTCTTATATTCTATAAGTCTATTCATTAAGTTTTTCTCTATATCTTCTTCTTGTTCTTCATTATTCTTAATAACTGGTAATAGTTTCTTAGATTTAATTTCTATCAATGTTGCTGCTACTACTATAAATTCAGATGTTATATCTAAATCCATAATTTTCATATCATCTAAATACTTTAAATATTGATTTGTTATCTTATATATTTCAATATTATATATATCCATTTCATTTTTCCTAATTAAATGTAATAATAAATCAAATGGACCTTCAAAATTTGCTACTTTAACCTTCGGCATTTCCATATTTCTCATCCGCCTTTAATTTTCTATTTCCTAGAATATAATAACAAGATTATTTATAAAGAACAACCTTTTTTATAACAAGAAAGGGATTCTAATTAGAATCCCTTTCTATATACCTTTTTTAAACATATTCTTCATATTAAACTTGAAGTTTTCAAAGAATCCTCCTAATTTAATGTCTCTATCAGAATATAAATCTACTTCGCCTATTTTATTTTCTCCAATATAGGCTTCACACTTTCCTATGATATCTCCTTCTTTATATTCCTTCTTAAGATCATCTATAACTATTTTTTTATCTATTTCGTTATTATCACCCTTAGGAACAATAGCAATCAAGTCATTTTTAGCTTTTGCTATAAAATATTTATCTGTATTTTTACTTAAGTATATGTTCTCAACTTCTTCATCTTTAGTTAATACTTTCTTACCTTCAAACTTAGAAAATCCGTAATTTAGAAGCATTCCAGCATCTCTATTTCTTATTTTATATGTTGGTGCTCCCATAATTACTGAAAGCATTCTAACTCCATTTCTTGTAGCTGTGGTTGAAATACAGTATTTAGCCTCTTCAGTATATCCTGTTTTTAATCCGTCACAACCTTCAAAAAATCTTACTAGTTTGTTATGGTTAACTAATTCTATTGGTGATAATCTACCTTCTGATATAGTTTCCATATATGTTCCTGTATATTTTAATATAGTAGGATGTTTTAACAATTCTAATGACATAGTAGCTATATCTCTAGCTGTTGATAAATGCCCATCACTTGGTAAACCATTAGAATTTTTAAAAGTTGTGTTAGTCATCCCAAGTTCCTGAGCTCTTCTATTCATCATTTCTACAAATGCTTCTTCTGTACCACTTAGATATTCAGCTAATGCAACGGCAGCATCATTACCAGATGCAATCGCAACACCTTTTAATAACTCTTCAACTGTTCTTACCTCTCCAGTATCGAGGAGCATTGTGCTTCCACCCATTTTTTTAGCATTTTCACTACATGTTACCTTATCATTTAAAGAAATTTTACCACTATCCACTGCCTCCATAGTTAATAACATTGTCATTATTTTTGTTACAGATGCTGGAGCAAATTTTTCATCTGGATTTTTTTCATATAATATTTTGCCAGTAGTCGGCTCAATTAATAATGCAGATTTTGCATCCACATTTATTCCTTCTTCACTAAATGTTTGACTGCTCCATTCTTCATAAGTTTCAACTTCATTTTTATCTGGTTCTACATAAGCACGAACAGGTAAAATATTTAAAGATAATAAACTTAAAGAAAGTGCAACCACCTTTTTAAAATTATTTTTATACATCATATTTCCTCCTTTCAAGCTTATTATTACCAATAAAAATAAAAATATGATAAAAAGAATAAATCTTCTTATCATATTTTTAAACTACTGTACTATGTCATATATTAAAGGAATCTTTTCTTCAATTTTCTCACATATAATTATGTTCTTTAAAATATTGTTTTTAGCCTTTTCTATGTTATCTATATCATTACTATGAATGTAGGCTAGAATGTCTCCTTCTTTTACTTCATCTTCCCTCTTTTTATTTAATACTATTCCTACTGAAAGATCTATATCACTTTCCTTAGTCTCTCTTCCAGCCCCTAATTCCATAGCTATTAATCCAAATGCTTCAGCATTAATTCTTCTTATTACCCCACTATTAACAGCTCTTACTTCTTCAACGTATTTCGCCTTTGGAAGCTTATCAGTATCATCTACAAAGGATGGGTCTCCCCCTTGAGCTTTAATAAATTCTTTTAACTTTTCTATTCCCTTACCATTACTTATATTTTCTAATAATAATTGCTTACCTTCTTCAAAGGTATTAACTTTATTGCCACAAACAAGCATATAGCTTCCTAATGTTAAAGTTAGTTCTAATAAATCCTTTGGTCCATTCCCTTTTAATAACTCTATAGCCTCTTTTACTTCTAAAGCATTTCCAATTGCATACCCCAAAGGTTGATTCATATCTGATATTACTCCAATAGTTCTTCTACCAACTGATGTACCAATATCCACCATTTCCTTTGCAAGTGACCTTGCCTCTTCAGGCGTCTTCATAAAAGCTCCATCTCCAACTTTTACATCCAATACTATTGCATCTGCACCTGATGCAATTTTTTTACTCATAATACTTGAAGCTATTAATGACATATTATCAACTGTTGCTGTAACATCTCTTAAAGCATATAGTTTTTTGTCAGCAGGAACTATATTTCCAGTTTGACCCATTAAAGCTATTCCAATCTCATTAGAATTTTTAATGAATTGCTCTTCAGTAAGCTCTACTGAAAAACCACTGAATGACTCTAGTTTATCAATAGTTCCCCCAGTATGTCCCAACCCTCTACCAGACATCTTTGATACTGGTACTCCTATAGACGCAACTAAAGGAGTTAAACAAATACTAGTTTTATCACCAACTCCACCAGTTGAATGTTTATCGACTTTAACTCCATTTATTGAAGATAAATCTATTACATCTCCTGAATTAACCATAGCCATAGTTAATTCTGAAGTTTCTTTCATATTCATCTTATTAAAAAATATTGCCATAAGTAGTGCAGAAGCTTGGTAATCAGGTATTTCTCCATTAGTAAAACCTTGCACAAAATAATTAATTTCTTCTTTTGTTAATTCTAGACCTTTTCTCTTTTTCAGTATAATGTCATACATTCTCATAAGAATATGACCTCCTATTATTTACGTATATTATTTTAAAAACTTTTTCCTTTAATATCATTTTGTAAAAACTTATTAATCATATCTTCTGAAAAACCATTAGGCTATGTGTTAAAAGGAGTATCAAGAATTACTCCTCCAATTTCCCAGTGCCCTGTTACTGTATCCTTTCCCTTTGATACTTCAGAAGTTTACCATAAGTTCCAATATTATCTTTTACTTTAATTAAATATTTTACCCCTTTTTTATTTCAAAATCCTAAATTTTCAAGATTATCAATCTTCAATTCCCCACAGGCTTTATAAGTATTGTCTAGCGTATGACTACCAACATCACCATAGAGATATGCATTTGGTAATTCATAAGCTCCTAAACTATCCATTACTACTAATATAACTCTTTTCACCGCATCTACTCCTTTCAACTATAAAGCCTAGAATTATAAATTCTATGACATTATTATGCTCTAGGATGGGAATTTTTATAAACAATATTAATTTTGTCGTTATTTATAATTTCATAATATGTGTCCATATAAGTTAATACTTGATTTCCTAAAAGCTTTTGCACTGCCCTTACATTTGCGCCATTTTGTAATAAATGTACAGCAAAGGAATGTCTAAAAGTATTTAAATTAACATCTTTTTTTATTCCTGCTCTATGTGAATATTCCTTAACAATTCTCCAAACACCTTGTCGTGTTAATTGATTACCATTTAAATTAACGAATAGATTATCTACACCTGCACATGCAATTCTATCCCTAATACTAAAGTATTCTTTTAATGCTTCAACTGCACTTCTTCCAATTGGTATTAATCTTTCAAAATGCTTATTATCTATACATTTTACGAAATTCAATTCTAAATTAATATCATAAACTTTAATATTAATTATTTCAGAAACTTTCATTCCAGTTGCATACATAAGCTCTAATAAAGCATTATCTCTAATTCCTTTATTAGAATCCTTATCTACAATTCTAATTATTCTGTCTACCTCTTCAATAGTTAGAATTTCTGGTAATTTCCTTGTAGTGGTAGTATTCTTGTAATAAATTTTAGGGATTTCACTAACTACTTCTTGATCTTTTAAGTAATTATAAAAGCTCCTTAGGCTTATTACAATTCTATTAATTGACCTCTCAGATTTTCCTTGACTTAGTAAATGCTGAATATAACCTAGTACTGATACATTATCAGTTTCATTTATTTTGATTTCTTTACTATTTAAATATTTTACATATAAATTTACATCTGTTACATAGGCATAAACAGTATTTTCACTTTTATGACTTTTTAATAAAGCTTCCTTATAATTATTAACAATTTCTTTCATAATACTCCCCTATCCTAATACATTATTTATTCGACAAAAAAATCTAAATCCCTTCTTTATTTTCATTGGTTTAGGTTATTTTATAAACATTAGTAACTACTAATCTTATTAGTCCTGGACTCAGATAACACTCAACCAAAACTCCTACTATAAATAATATAAATAAGAAGGATAATTTCAGAGCTAGTCCACTATATATAGCTTTGTTAAATCTTGCTCCTCCAAAAAACTTTTCTTTAATTTTAGCTGATGATAATTCTAATGAAATTATACTTATGCCTACAAAAAAAGGTATATAAAGTAAATTTTGTGGTATAGTTGAAGTTAAAGCTATCCAAATACCTTTTCCTTCAAAAGTGGTTAATAAAAAGCTAAAGGTATATCCCAAAGTAAATCCTTTAACTAAATCAATGATTAAAATTAAAGGAGCTCCAAATACTGTGAATCCAAGTGCTATTATAAGTATGATAATCAATATGTTGTTTTTTATTATGCTAAACAGTAATTCATTAGTTTTAATTTCTTGATTATTTATACTTTTAATAAATCCTGTAAAATAATCAGATAAATCCTTTGCATCTACTCCATCCATATATTTTATGGTATATGCCCCTAATAATATTCCAACAAAGAAAAATGTTAGTACTAATAAGTAGAATAATTTATTCTCCTTGAAGTTAGAATTCATTTTTTCAATCAAGTTCATAATACTCCCCCTAATAAATTTCTATAAATCATACTATGATAGTAATTTCTTTATTATTCATAATTGAATATATGTAAATAAAAAAAGTATTAATTTTTCTTATTAATTCAAAAAAAGCTATATTAAATTGATTTATTTATCAACTTAATATAGCCTTTTTAACATTAAAGATAACTAAACATACTTATTGTTTTGCCATCAATTATTTCACCTTTTTTAATCATTTCTTTTACAGTATTTATGTTAAGAATTTTTACATTTGTGAATTCATCTTCATCTTCGCATTTGTCACCTAACGTTAAATCTGTGGCTTTATATAAATATATTATTTCATCACAAAAACCTGGTGCCGTAGCAATACATCCTAAATACTCCATATTCTTAGCTCTATATCCTGTTTCTTCTTGTAGTTCTCTACGTGCACACTCAATAATTTCTTCATTTTTATTAAGTTTTCCCGCAGGTATTTCTAACATAACCCTATTTAAAGGTAACCTGAATTGCTCTACTAGAATAATATTTTCTTCATCTAGGAATGCAATAATTGCAGTTGCTCCTGGATGCTTCACTATATCTCTAGATGTATTACTCCCATCAGGCAGATTTACATCTACATTTATTATTTCTAAAAAGCTTCCCTTATATATTAATTTTTGATTTATTATTTTTTCTTCTAAATCCATACTATCTCCTTTTACTTATGTATCCACATAAATTTAACTAATTTAACCATAGTCTTTTGATTTGATACATATATAAATGTTTCTATATTAATACCTTTTGTTTGTTCTATGAATAAGATATAACTATTATATAGTATAACACACTGTTACTGTTAAAAATAGCCTGTGTACTCTTCAAAATATATTATATTAAAAGAATCACAGACTACTTTCCGTACTTAATAGAATATTGCTCTATTATTTAAAAAACTATAATATTTTTCTCTTACTTCTCGCGTAAAACCATAATCAATAATTGTTGGTCTTCCATTGATTATCCCCCAACTACTTACTCTCCTTAAATCACAAGGTAATAGATTATATTCATATTGAATATTTTGAAATTCATTTAAACTAAACAGTTCTTCCGCACTTCTAACTTTATAATATGCTAGTATCTCGCTAAATTTTTTTATTCTATATGCTTTCCTCATTACTAAGATATCAAACCCTCTCGAAACCCTTATAACTTCAGCAAATAAATTAGAAGAATCTATTGATGAGATTCTATATTCATTCATATTTTGTGCAATTCCAGCTCTATTTTTTGCAACTTTCATAACATACCCATTTCCTAAATCGAATACATTTCGTGATGAACCAGTCCCAATATATATATAGTTCCCTAGTCCCATATTTAACATAATTTATCACTCATTTCTATCTTTTGTTTATTATAATATAAATGTAAAAGACCATTATATATGTTATTTTATTCACTTAATAATCAATTAGTTCATAGTAACTGACTCTTATTATTAACGTTACAATATATCAAGCATGCATACAACCAATACTTCTTTCCATAAAAAAAATACCTCCATTTTCTAATACATTTTTGTATTTGCAAATAGAAGTATTTTTACATGTATAAATATACCGTTTCGTAGGCTAAAAACATATTAGTCAACTTTTTAATATAAATTTACAGAATATCAATTATATGTTCTTACCATATTTCAGTACCTTACAAGCAATTAAGATACTTTATTCTTTAATCTTAGCTTATCAGCTATTATTGCTATAAATTCACTATTAGTTGGCTTACCCTTTTCATTATGAATTGTATAGCCAAATAGCTTATTAATAGCATCAACTTGACCTCTACCCCAAGCAACTTCTATAGCATGTCTTATTGCTCTTTCAACTCTAGAAGCTGTGGTATTATATTTTTTAGCTATTGATGGATATAGTTCTTTTGTAACTGCTGATAACAACTCCATATCGTTTACTACCATAGTTATTGCTTCTCTTAAATACATATAACCTTTTATATGAGCTGGAACTCCTATTTCATGAATTATGTTTGTAATTTCCGTTTCTAAATCTATTGGTCCTTTTGATATAGGCTTCACTTCAGCTTCTATCATTGTACTAGATGGTCTTCTTACTATTTCATTTGAAGATCCATTAAATAATTCTCTTATTCTCTTAGTAAATACATCCATATCGAAAGGTTTAACAACGTAATAATCAGCACCTAAAGTAATAGCTTTTTGAGTAATTTTATCTTGACCTACTGCAGAAAGTACTATTATTCTTGGCATTTTTTCTAAATTCATAGAATTCAATTTTTCCAAAACACCTAATCCATCTAAATGTGGCATAATTATATCTAATACCACTAGATCTGGTTGTTTTTCTTCGATTAGAGCTAAAGCTTCCCTTCCATCTTTAGCTACAGCAGTAACTATTATATCCCTTTGATTTAATAAATAATCATTCAAGATACTGCAAAATTCTTTGTTATCATCAGCTATTAAAACTGAAATTTTAGAGTCATTCATACTTTTCTCCCCCATCTTCCCGTATACTCCACATTAAACGAGTAAATAATAGTAGTTTATATTTTTATCTTTATAAATCATCCATAAACTATGTTAATAGACATTCTATCAAAATACTTTCACTTTATAAAGGATTCTAATTCATTATATCACAAATTATTTAAATAAAATAGTTTTTTTACAAATTTTTCAAAATTTTTCGTTTGAATATATGTATATTTATACCTCTATTCTATTATCCCTGCATCTTTAAGCATCCATTCTATATATATTCCATATCCTACATCTGGTTTGTTAATAAGAACATGAGTTACAGCTCCTATTAATTTATTATCTTGTATTATAGGGCTACCACTCATCCCTTGGACAATCCCTCCAGTTTTATCTAACAATTCTTGATCAACTACTTTTATTACCATACTTTTAGCTCCTGGTTCCTCTTGTGGCAATAACTTTATTATTTCTATATCATACTCTTTAGGTCCTTCTTCATCGATTGTAGTTATTATTTTTGCGGCTCCCTCTTTTATTTCACTTCTAAAAGCAACTCTTAAAGGTGTATTATATATTTGATTTATTAATTTATCTGAGCCTTCTCCAAAAATACCTGATTCTGTATTTTTATCAATGCTACCTATATTTTCTTTTTCATTTACAAATAGCCCTTTTAGTTCCCCTGGTGAACCTTTCTCCCCTTTTTTAATACTTATTACTGATGAATTTAATAAATCACCTTCCTTTATAGTAAATGGCTTATTAGTATCTCCATCTGTAATCGGATGACCTAGTGCTCCAAATAAATTTGATTTCTTATCATAGAAAGTCAATGTTCCTATACCTGCAGTAGAGTCTCTTACCCAAAGTCCTAGTTTATATTCATTATTTTCTTTTTCAAGTTGGACTTCCTTTTTATTATTAATACCATCTCTCATGTATTCTATTGAAATATTTTCTTTATCTAAATTACTAATTTTTCTAGATAAATCTCTTGAGTCTTTAATTTCTTCACCGTTTATTTTAGTAATTATATCACCTAATTCTATTCCTGATATTTTGGCTGGACTTTCTATTTTCCCTTCAAAAGATTCAACTTCTGAATGACCTACAACTAAAACACCCTTAGTAGAAATTTTTATACCAACATTAAGCCCCCCAGGATACAATTCTAAATCTTTTATCTTTGAAACTGATACTGATTTAATTGGAATTAAACCTAATAGTTTTAATTCTAATTTATCTTTAATTATTTTGCTGTTCTTTATTAAAAAATTATTTGATACTTTTACACTATTAGTATCATCATTAATATATATACTTTTTGGTATATTGCTAGAAAAATAGAAGTAAGTAAATAAACTCAGAATCAACATTGGAGTTATTATTACAGCTATGTATTTATTTTTTTTATTTTTCATCTTCTCTCCTCCTTTGCTTCTCTATTTAACTTGCCCTCATATCTATTCTTATATGCTGTATTAAGTTTGCTAAAAACGTTAAAAATTTTAAATATATTACTTAAAAAATAAAAAAAATAAAATCATGGTAATTAACCATGATTTTAGTGTGTTCAAAAATATATTTACTTATGTATATATTTAAACAGATTTTAATATTTCTTGTTTTTTTAATTCAGCAAAAGCAACCATTTCTGAAGCATTTTCTAAAGTTACATCACTTACCTCATCACCACTAGTCATTTTTGCTATTTCCTTAATTTTTTCATACTTATCTAAAGTTTTTATTTCAGTAAAAGTTTTACCATCCATAACTTTTTTAGAAACAAAATAATGACAATCTGATAATGCAGCTATCTGAGGTAGATGTGTAATACATAGAACTTGATGCTTCGCTGAAACTTCAAACATTTTTTCTCCAACTCTTTTGGCTATAGTACCACTTATTCCCGTATCTATTTCATCAAATATTAATGTAGGTATCTGATCTTTATCAACGAAAACGCACTTCATTGCAAGCATTATTCTTGAAAGTTCTCCTCCAGAAACTACCTTTTCTAAAACCTTTAATGGTTCTCCTGGATTTGTAGATATTAAAAATGTAACATCATCTAATCCTCTTGAGTTAAAGCTACCACTATTTTCTATTTCAATTTTTATTATAGATTTTTCCATTCCTACATAATTTAACTCATATTTAATTTTTTCTTCAAGATTAAAAGCATGCCTTTTTCTTATATCAGTCATTATAAGACATAGGTCTTTCATTTCTTCTTCAATTTCTATTTTTTTAGAATTTAATTTCTTTATTATTTCCTCTGAATTCACTAATTCATCATATTGTTGTTTTAATTTATTTAGGTAATTTAATACATCTTCAACAGATTCACCATATTTTTTCTTATATAAACTAATTTCATATATTCTTGAATTTATTTTTTCTAATTCAAATTCATCATAATGAATTTCTGAAGAAAGATCTCTAATTTCCCTTGCTATCTCTTCTAAAATATATAGTGAATCTTCTATCTTTTCTCTTTTATCTTTTATCTTTTCAAAGTGATTTTCAACACTCGAAAGTTCATTTACTGTTTTCGATAGTCCTTCAATTACTGATATTCCTTCAATAGGATTATCTAATATAGAATAACTTTTACTTAATGCTAATGAAATCTTTTCTGCATTGGAAAGAAGGTTGAATTCTTCCTTTAAATCCTCTTCTTCATTAATTTTAAGATTAGCCTTTTCTATATCATCTATTTGAAACTTAATATAATCTAGCAGTTTTTCTCTATCCGTATTACCATTTAACTCTTTTATTTTTTCATCAATTAAATTTTGCTCTTTTCTTAAATTTTCATATTCATTTAAATAAGAATATATTTCCTCACCAATGAAGTCATCTAAATATAGAATATGATAATATTTATTTAACAAATTTTGATTTTGATGTTGACCATGTATATCTAATAATTTCTCTCTCACTTTCTTTAAATATGATAATACAACAGACTTCCCATTAATCTTTATTATACTTTTTCCTGAAAGGGTTGTCTCTCTAGAAATTATTAAAAGTTCATCTTCTATATCTAATTCTTCTAATAAATTTAGTAATTCAGGATTTTCTATTGAAAACACTGCCTCTACAAAAGTCTTATTTTCTCCATATCTTATTAGGTCTTTTGAAAATTTACCACCTAAAACATAGTCTATAGTATCAATTAAAATAGACTTACCAGCCCCTGTTTCTCCTGATAAAATATTAAATCCTTTACCAAATTCAACACACAATTCTCTTATTAAAGCAAAATTCTTTATATTCAATTGCAATAACATAATATCACCTTTATTTATAAAATCATTCTTCTTACTTTTTCAACTAATTCTTCAGCTTTATCTAAACTTCTAGCTAAAATAAATATAGTATTATCTCCTGCTATTGTTCCTGCAACCTCAGTATCGAATAGATTATCAATAGCCTCCGCTACAGCCATTGCTGAACCAGTTAAAGTTTTTACAACAACAAAATTATCAACATTTTCTACAGAAATAGCTGCATTTGATAGTATACTTGATAATTTATCGTTAATATCTTTACTTTCCTTTGAAGAAACAGCATATTTATAATTCCCTGAAATCCCTTGCATTTTTATTAATTTTAATATTTTTATATCTCTTGATACTGTAGCCTGAGTAACATCAAACCCTGCCATTTTTAGCTCTTCTGCCAATTCTTCTTGAGTTTCTATATCCTTTTCATTAATTATTTCTAGTATCTTATTATGCCTTCTCGATTTCAAATTAATCACCTTCACAATCTTTCCAATTATTTATAATTTTTGACCTCAATACTTTAAAATAATCATAGTCATCAAATAAAATTATTTTTACATACTCTTCTGTTTTCCTAATATTTACTATAGCTTTATCTATTTGAGTAATTGTCCTTTGACCATCAAAAATAATATTAAACTCATCATTATTACTTTTTACTCTTACTTCAATATTGCTATTGCTATTTAGAACAATTGGCTGAATCCCTGTAGTATGAGCACAAACTGGGGTTAATGTTATTGCATCTACAGTTGGATAAACGAATGGTCCTCCAGCTGAGAATGAGTATGCAGTTGATCCTGTAGGCGTAGCTATAATAAGACCATCGCCTTTATAATTATAGTACCTTTTTCCATCTATATATATATCAAAACTTATCATCCTAGATAAGCTACCTCTAGATATTACTATATCATTAAGCGCTAGTGATTCGTTAACAATTTTTTGTAAAGGTAAATCGCAAGTTAATAACATTCTTTTTTCAGAAGTATATTCCCCATCTCTTAATTTTTTAAAAGCTTTATCTATATCTGAAAATTCTATACTTGATAAAAATCCTAAATTTCCAATATTAATACCTAATATAGGTACATCTAGCTTTCCATTTATTCCTCTAGCTACACTTAATATGGTTCCATCTCCACCTAATACTATTATAAGATCTAATAATTCCTTAAACTTATAATTAATTATATCATAACTATTTAACATGATTATTTCTATGTCGTTAAAATATTCATATAATTTTTCTTCAACCTTATACGCAATTTTCATATTTTTATCTTTAAATAAATTTATTGCAATAGCAACTTTCTTCACAATCATGCCCCCCATAGTTTATTAGCAGCATAAATTTTATTAAAGACTTCGAGTTGATTCTAGAAGCCTTTAATAATATTTAATATAAAATTATAAAAAATTATGTGATTCATTCACAATCTTTTCTATATCTTCTAAAGAAAATCTAGATTCAATATTTTTATCTTTAGTAAAATATACTAAATATTCTATATTCCCTTCCGGTCCCTTTATGGGCGAATAACTTAATGATAAAATATTTAGATTTTCAGAGTAGAGATATTCAACTATACTTTTAACTACTTCATTATGAACATTTATATCTCTAACCACACCTTTTTTTCCTACTTTTTCTTTACCAGCCTCAAACTGAGGTTTAATTAAGGCAACTACCTCACCATTATCACCTAATAAATTTATGGTAGCAGGCATAATTTTCTTTAATGAAATAAAAGAAACATCTATAGATGCAAAATCTACTAGTTCTCCAATATTCTCAGGAGTAACATATCTTATATTTGTTCTCTCCATACAAACAACCCTTGGGTCTGTTCTAAGTTTCCATGCAAATTGTCCATATCCTACGTCTATTGAGAAAACTTTTCTCGATCCATTTTGTAGCATACAATCAGTAAACCCTCCAGTAGAAGCTCCTATATCCATACATACTTTGTCATTTAATTCTATACCAAATTCCTTTATTGCTTTCTCAAGCTTTAAACCGCCTCTACTTACATAAGGTATTTCTTGACCTTTAAAAATTATTTCTGCATCTATATTTACTCTTTCACCGGCTTTATCTACTCTTTGACCATCAACAAATATTTTACCAGCCATTATACTTGTCTTTGCTCTTTCTCTTGAAGTAAATAATCCTTTTTCAACTAAAAGTATATCAAGTCTCTCTTTTTTTCCAGACATTTTTATCTCCTTTATTTATAAAGTTCTATAATTGATTCTGCAATTCCTTCTGAATCAAGTTTATTTTCTTTATATAATATATTCACATCTCCTTGAGGAACAAATCTATCCTTAAAACCTAAAGCTTTAAATTTGTTTTTAAAACCTATATCATATAAATTCATCAATACATAACTACCAAATCCACCATTTATTATGTTATCTTCAATAGTTACAATATCATATCCGTCATTTGTTAATTCTTTTAACATCTCAGTATCTATAGGTTTTACAAAAGTTGCATTAACTATTAATGGATTTATTCCGTGCTTAAGTAATTCTTCTCTTGCTAAAAGTGCATTTTGTACCATTTTACCAACAGCTATGATTGCAACTTTTTCTCCCATACATATCTTTTCCCATTTTCCGCATTTAATTGTATCTAAAGGTTTTATGTCATCACATAAATCTCCACCTCTAGGATATCTTAATGCAACTGGCCCATTTTGATTTAATGCCCATTTTAACATAACCTTCACTTCATCTAAATGCTTAGGAGCTAATACAGTCATGTTTGGAACTTCTGCTAAATAAGATAAATCAAATATCCCTTGATGAGTTTCACCATCTTCACCAACTAACCCAGCTCTATCAATGGCAAATACTACAGGCATATTTTGAATACAAACATCATGTATAAGTTGATCAAATGCTCTTTGTAAGAATGTAGAATACACCGCAAAAACTGGCTTCATATTGGCAGCTGCAAATCCTGCTGCTAATGTTGTAGCATGCCCTTCTGCAATTCCTACATCAAAAAATCTATTTGGAAATTCCTTAGCAAAGTCTTTTAGTCCTGTTCCATCTGGCATTGCTGCTGTTATAGCAACTATTCTATCATCTTCCTTTGCTAATTCAATCATGGCATCACCAAAAGCTTTAGAATAATTTTTCTTACTTGGACTATTAGTCTCTCCACTTTCTAAATCAAAAGGACTAACTCCATGATATTTATTAGGATTCTTTTCTGCTAGTTCATATCCTTTACCTTTATTAGTAACTACATGAATTATAACTGGTTCATTAATATTTTTTGCCATTCCAAAAACTTCATTTAAAAGTTCTATATTATGTCCATCTATAGGTCCAATATATTTTAAGCCCATATCCTCAAAAAGCATTGATGGTACTATAAATTGTTTTAATCCATCTTTAAATTTTGATATATATGTTGCAACTTTTTCACCTGTCTTAGAGTGTTTTAATGTCTCATTTATTTCTGATTTCAATTTGTTATATTTAGGTTCCATTCTTAGCTTATTTAAGTGCTTTGAAACCCCACCAACATTTTTAGATATTGACATCTGATTATCATTTAATACGATTATCATCTTAGTTTTTTTGAATCCAACATCATTTAATGCTTCTAAAGCCATTCCTCCAGTTAATGCTCCATCTCCAATAACTGCAATGACTTCATTTTTTTCTTTCTTTATATCCCTAGCTCTAGCCATTCCTAATGCTGCAGATATTGATGTACTACTATGTCCAGTATCAAACGCATCATACTTACTTTCGCATCTTTTCGGAAAACCACTTAAGCCATTATATTGTCTTAATTTATCAAATTGATCTTTTCTTCCTGTAAGGATTTTATGAACATAACATTGATGTCCAACATCCCATACTACTTTATCCTTTTCTAAATTAAAGCTTTTAAATAAAGCTATAGTTAATTCAACTACCCCTAAATTAGAAGCCAAATGTCCACCAGTTTTAGATACACTATCTATTAAAAACTCTCTGATTTCAGAAGCTAAAACTTCCATTTCAACATTTGTCAACTTCTTCACTTCTTCTATAGAGGTAATATTATCTAATATTTTACCCATAACAAAACCTTTCTTTCTATTAAAATTCTCTATTTAATAAATCTAAAGTTAATTTTTTTAATTCTATAGCATCTACAGAAAGGCTTTTCAGCAACTCAATACATTGATTGGTTAATTTTATACATTCTCTCTCACAATATTCTAATCCAAATAAAGATATAAAGTTTGACTTATTTTTATCGCTATTAATATTTTTTCCAAGTTTTGAAACATCCCCTACAATGTCTAAAATATCGTCTTTTACTTGAAATGCTAAACCTAATTTTAGTCCAAATTGATTTAATATCTCAATATCTTTCTTCGGTGCATCTGCTAAAATAGCTGCTGATACTATTGAAGCTCTTATCAGCTCTCCTGTTTTTTTATTATGCATATATATAAGCTCTTCTTTTGATATTTCTTTGTTTTCATCTATAATATCTACAACCTGACCACCGATCATCCCCTCTGGCCCAGCTGCTTCTGATATTTCTCTTGATGCTATTAAAGCTTTTTCTCCATGCTTTATAGAAAAAAGCATAAGTAGACTCATTGCCTCATTTAATAACATATCTCCTGCTAAAATAGCTATACTTTCCCCAAATTTTTTATGATTAGTTGGCATTCCCCTTCTTAAATCATCATTGTCCATACATGGTAAATCATCATGTATAAGAGAGTACGTATGAATCATTTCAATTGCTGAGGCCATTTCTATCACGTCTTTATAATTCTCTTTATATAATCCATAAGTTAATAAAAATAATATAGGTCTTACTCTTTTTCCACCTATATTAAGGCTATAACTTGCAGCATCATATATAATTTTATTATAACTTCCTTTATTATTAAAGTACAAATCTAAATAACCATTAATATAATCCCTATAAAAATCAATTTTGCTATTCATTCTTTAGCTCCATTTCTATCTCATCTTTAATTATACTTATTTTTCCCTCTAAAGAATTTAAGGTCTTATATAATTTATTTATCAATTTAACTCCATTTTCATATTCTTTCATTAATTCCTCAAGAGGAAGTTCATTACTTTCCATTTTACTTAATATATCTTGTAGATTATTCATCATGTCTTCATAAGATTCTTTTCTAGCCATAAACTTTCAACTCCCTTTAGTTTAATTAAAATCTTTTATTATTTTACCTTTAACTTTTCCATCATTGAAAATAATATTAATTTCATCTATATCACCTAAAGCTTTCTTAGAAGAAATAATATTCTCATTTTCATCTTGAACTATTGCAAAGCCTTTATTTAATACATTAATTGGATTATGTGCTTTAAGCAACTCGTTAAGAGAGTTAATCTTTATCTTTTCTCTATCAAGTTTATTTAAGATAATATTATTTAATTTATCTCCAATTCTGTCTATTTCAATATAACAATTGGATAATGTTACTTCTGGACTCATTGAAGTCATTAACTTCTTATAATTATTTAATCTTTCTTTTTCATAATTTAAAGTATCTAAGATTATTTTATTGATATCTCTTTCATAATCTTTTATAGATTTTTTTATATCACTTTCTAAAGGTACTGCTATTTCTGCTGCTTGAGAAGGAGTAGATGCTCTATAATCACTTACAAAATCAGAAATAGTAAAATCAACTTCATGACCTACTGCAGAAATTATAGGAATTTTCGACTTAAAAATTTCTTTTGCTAGTTCTTCTTCGTTAAAGTTCCATAACTCTTCTAAAGAACCTCCACCTCTACCAATAATAATAGTATCAACATTCTTTTTATTATTGAAATATTTTATACCTTTTATTATAGTCTTGTATGCATCAGACCCTTGTACTAAAGCTGGATATAAAACAATATCTACTAATGAGCTTCTTCTTTTGGTTACATTTATTATGTCTCTTATAACTGCTCCCGTTTCAGATGTTACTACACCAATTCTTCTCGGCATAATAGGTATACTCTTTTTATGTTCAATATCAAAATACCCCTCTTCTTGAAGCTTCTTCTTGAGATTTTCAAATCTAATATGAAGCTCCCCTAAACCTTCTTTTTCTAATTTATCAATATATAATTGTAAAGATCCTGTACCTTGATATATTGAACATCTTGCATTAGCTATAACTTGCATTCCGTCTTCAATTCTAAAATCTAAATTGTTACAATTACTTTTAAACATTACACAATTAATTTTACTACTTGCATCCTTTAAAGAAAAATACACATGCCCACTACTATGATATTTCAGGTTAGAAATCTCGCCTCTCACAACTAAGTTATTTAGTATATAATCATTATCTAGTATTCTTTTTATATAATTATTGACTTCACTAACTGTTAAAGTTTTCATTCTCATTATTTATTAACGCCTCACATGAATTCTTAATCAATAAAGTAGTTGTTAATGCACCTACTCCACCTGGAACAGGTGTTACCATTTCAACATCATTAATTATGTCATCAAAATCTACATCTCCTGTAATTTTCCCATTTAACGATGATGTGCCCACATCTATTATTATAGAATTTTTATTTATATAGTCTTTATTTAAATATTTAGGCCTTCCAATTGCTACAATTATAATATCTGCTCTTTTACATATATCTTTTAAATTATTTGTTTTTGAATGACATATTGTTACTGTAGCATTTCTATTTAGCAATAACTGAGCCACCGGCTTACCAACTATATTACTTCGTCCTATGACAACTACATTTTTACCTTGTAACTCTATATTATATCTATCTAGCAATGTTATTACTGAATTAGGAGTACAAGGTAAAAATACATTTTCACCACAATAAAGTTTACCTTGATTAATAAAAGTTAAACAATCTATATCCTTTTTTGATGATATAGAATTAATTACCTTTTTTTCATCTAGATTTTTAGGCAAAGGCAGCTGTAGAATTATTCCATCTACAGAGCTATCTTTGTTTAATTCATCTATTATTTTGATAAGTTTATCCTCTTCTATATTTTCTTCTAATATTATCTTATCAAAAACAATTCCAAGTGAAGTAGCTACTTTTTCTTGATTATTTATATAATAAATTGATCCTCCGTCATTACCAACTAATATAGATGCTATTTTAGGAACTCTTAATCCTTTATCTACTCTGTCATTTATAATTTTTTTAATTTCTTCTTTTATCTCAAAAGAAATTTTTTTACCATCTATTATTTTCCCCATAGAAAACAGCCCCCTATCAATATTATAAGTTTTTAAAAGCTTTATCCAATACTCCATTTATGAAAGATACACTTTTTTCATCTGAATATTTCTTAGTCATTTCTATTGCCTCATTTATAGCTACCTTTTCTGGAATATCTTCTATATAAAGCATTTCTCCGATTGCTAATCTTAATATTGATAGATTAACTTTTGAAATTCTATCTAACTTCCAATTATTTAAAGATTCTTCTATTTTATTATCAATTTCTACTTTGTTTTCTTCTACTTTAATAAGTATTTCTTTTATATAATCTAAGTCTATAGTATTTAATTTCATTTCATAATCTTCAACAAATGTTTCAATAGTTTCCTCAAGTGTATTTTTACTTAAAGTCATTCCAAATAGTAATTCCATTGCTATTTCTCTAGATCTTTTTCTGTTCATTTTATCCTCCTAAGTGTTGTTAATAATATTATTAACCTTATAAAACTTTCTAATCATAAATATACTACAACAAAATTATTTAAAGCACAAGAAAAACACCCTCTGAAAAATCAGAGGGTTAGATTATTTTTCTTTACTTTCTTCCTTTTCTGTTTTAGGAACATAAATATTTTGAACATTAATATTAACTGCTGTTACATTTAAGCCTGTCATAGTTTCAACTGTTTTCTTAACATTTTCTTGAACAGAATTTACAACTTCAGGAATATTAATGCCGTATTCTACTGCTAAACTTAATTCTATTGTAGCATAGTCTTCATTTAAAGTTACTCTTACATTTCTTCCAGCGTTTTTCTTACCCTTTAACAATTGTGATATGTTATTACCAGCTGAATGTTGTAAATCCTCTACTCCATTCACTTCTTCCGCCGCAATTCCAGCTATAACGCTAACAACTTCATCAGAAATTTTAACTATACCTAAATTTTCTTCATAGTTCATATTATCCATTTGATTACCTCCTAAGCGTTTTGAATTCAAAACTCTTTTCATATGTTAATTATATCAAAGCAATCCTTATATTACAATGAATTATTTCTTTGACTCTATTATTACATCACTTATTCCTGAAACATTTTCTGCTATTTCTTGGATTGATGCTGTGTCAGCTTCTGTTAATTCATCTGCTTTAACAACTATTCTTACATTACTATCTTCAATTGAACATAGTACATCTTCAAAGCCCTTATTTTTCACACTTACTTCAATTCTTCCTTCTTGATCCTTTAACATAGTTTTTTCTCTTAATTCATTTGATGCTAAGTCTTTTTGTTCTTGTGAAGTTTGTTCATCTGCAATTAATTCATTTAATTGTTGCATTGTAACAGCATCTTGTTGATCCTTTTCACTTCTTAAACTATAGAAATAGTCTTGTCCTCCAAGAGTTTCTTTTTCATTATCCTTGTCTTTATCGTCTTCAGTCCCTTGTTGTGATATTACTTGACTAAAGTCTGTTGGATCATTTAACCCAGTTTTATTTATCCTAGCTGCTATAACTCCTACACATACTATAAGAGCCATAAGTGTGAAAATAATACCAAATTGTTTTTTTGTCATTTTGATTCCCCTCCATCTTTTATTCATATTATTTATATGCTATTTTTTCATAGGATATACATTAACCTTATCTATTGTTATTCCATATAAACTAGATACAGCTACCTGTATATCATACTTGACCTTTGCACTACTTGCGCCTTCTGCGACTATTAAAATTCCAGTTATCTCTGGCTTATTTACCTGTAAAATATAAGGTTCATTTTTACTGCCATCACCAGCCATAACCACTTTACTTCCTCCATCTTGTTGAGTAGTCGCCCTCGTTCCTCCCTGACTATCTGTTTCTTCGGTAATTGATTCTCTAGTAGTTTCTTCAGTTGCTGGAATCTTTACCTCTCCACTTTTAAAATTAATCTTAACTTCAACACTTCCAACATCTTCTATTTTATTAAGTAAAGTTTTTAGCGTTTGTTTTTCATTTTCCTCATAATTATCTAGTGCTTTTTGAACTTCTTCATCCAAATTACTATTACTTTCTACATTTACGCTTAATGATTCAGTATCTTCCTTTTTTCTTGTAGTAGTTAAAAAACTAATAGCAAGTAAAACAAATGCCAATATTAATGCTATAACTACTACATTTAGAAATCTCTTATCATTAATTAATTTAGTAAAATCACTTTTTAAATTACCCTTTCCCATTTTCTCACCCCACTAATTTAATTTATGAATCTTTATTTTATCTTTTGTAATACTTAAAGTTTCAACTAAAAACTCAATTATTTCATCTTCATTTTCTACTTTTTCTTCGTTTGAATATACTTCAGTACTCTCATCACTATTGTTTATTATGATTTTTTCTATTTTAGAAACTTCATTACTTTTAACACCTACCTCTACTTCATTAATTAAGTAAGTTATATCTTTCATATTAACTTCACAATCAATGGAGCTAATAAACTCAAAGTCTTTAAATTTCTCCTTTAGAAGCCTATTGCAATTTTCTTCTAGATTTTCTTTAAATGCAATTTCACTAGTGCTTAATTCATTTTCATCATTACTAATATTAGATTTGCTATCAGCTAAATCTATGTATTTCGAAATGGTATTAGTCAAAGCACCTTCTCCTTTACCAAGTAATGAAACTATTGGACTTATCATTACAGCTATTAAAATAGTTCCTAAAACAAATTTCAAATATTTCTTCATACTATTATCTGGTGATATTAATTCAATAGCAGAAATTAAAATAATCATACTTACTAAAGTTGTAACAAAGCCTTTTATTTCATCCATTATTTTATCTATCCCCCTATAACAAACTTTCCAGCTGAAGCCATTATTGCTAATAAAACAAAAAACATTAAACTTACTGATAGTACACAGGACATTAATAATATTAATGAATCACCTGCTGAAGCTATAGAACTAGTTATACGTTTATCGCTTATTGGCTCTATAACAGCTGCTGTTAGTTTATACACAAACGCGATTAGTATTAACTTAATTATTGGATAAAGCATCATAAGTATAATTATTATTAAGCCAATAGAACTAACTGCATTTTTAATTATCAATGAGTATCCTGCAACAGATGCTATAGCATCTGAAAAAGCCTTACCAACTATAGGAATAAAGTTGTCAATTGCAAACTTTGCAGTTTTCAATGTTACTGCATCTATAGTAGAAGAAGCAATACCTCTTACAGTTAACAATCCAATAAAAATAGTAAGTATAATTCCCTGAATCCAAATAGTAATTTGTTTTGTTAACTTGCATAAATTTCCTATTTTGTATTCAGTAGAAATATTATTTGTAAACTCTAAAACAAAAGTTATTAGTATTAGTGGGATTATTATTGTTGTATATATTCTAGGGATTAATATGGTTGCCCCCATAATAATAGGGTCCATAGTAGCTGCTTGAGTAAAACCTCCAATTGAACCAAGTATCATAACTAAAACAGGTAAAATTGCAGCCATAAAATTTGATAGTTCTTTTATTATATCTATTGCTATATTTATAGAAAGTAAAAAGCTCTTAGATAAAATTATTATTAATATTGAATAACAAGCAAAAAATGCTATATTTGATATTCCTTCATTTGAAAATGCAGATTGTAAATTTTTTATTAGGGAACATAAAATGGCAATAACTATGATACTTATTGATAATGATAATACTGTTTTCACCTCTTTAAACAAAAAACTAGTTATAGCATTTCCCAATGTTTTTAAAGAAAGATTTCCTTCACCATTATTTATATATCCCTTTATATATTCTACAGGATCCAAATCATTAATTATTTCTACATCAGACTTCATATTATTAATATAGTTATATAATGAATTTAACTTATTACTTACATCTTCATCTTGAAGTATATTTTCCTCATTAGATAATATGTTGTTATTATTTTCTTCATTTGCTAAAGCAATTTTATTATTAAAATTTATAAATATAATTACAAGTATAGTAACTATAAGTATAAATTTTATTGTTAATAATTTTTTTAACATATAAACACCTACAATATTTGTAAAATAGATTGTAATACAGCCATTAATATAGGTATTGCTAAACTTAAAATTAAGATCTTAGCGGAAAACTCTACTTTACTTGCTATACTTGATGCTCCTGCATCCTTACATATTTCACAACAAAAGGTCGCTAAATAAGATATTGCAAGTATTTTTAGAACAACTCCTATATAAACTATATCTATATTTGCCTTTGCTGATATATCTTTGATAAAACTAATTATGTCAGTAATACTAGTTATTATCGATAAGAAAAGCATGACACCTGCTACTAATGATACTAATATTGCTATATCAGACCTTTTATCCTTAATAAGTAAAAACATAAACAATGCAGCAAGTGCAAAAGACACTATTTTTAAAATTTCCATAATATTCACCTATAGCATAAACATAGTTTTTACAGTATTAAACAAATTACTAATTAATCCAATAACTGTAATAAGTATGATTACTATTCCTGCAATATTTATAATTACTGCTATATCATCTTTTCCACTGGCCTTTAAAACTTTGTCAATAACTATAAGTAATACTCCCATAGCAGCAATTTTAAATATAATACTTATATCTAGCATTTATTCCCCTCCTACTAAAATAAAAAAATTCCAATCATAGCACCAATACATACTCCTATAGCACTGTACATCTTTGAATTTTTCTTTGCTAATTCATCTGCTGCATTACAATTAATCTTCATATTCTCGATAGTTATATTAAACAGCTTATCTTGTCCATAAACTCCGGACTCCCCTAAGCCCCTAATAAAATCTTTAATTATCATCTTATCTTCTTCAAATAGATTTAAATTTGACTTATTTTCGTTATATTCTTCCTTAAAAGCATCATAAACATTTTTAGATTGTCCACTTTCTAGATTTCTTGCTACATTTGATAAAATATTACCAATTGGATCATCTAATTTCATAGATACATAATTTAATGCTTCAGGTAAAGGAGTATTTGAATAAATTACTTCATTATTTAAAAACATAACTGCTTTTAGTACCGATTTCAGATTCTTACTCCTTCTCTTAAAACTTTCGCCATAATAAAAACCTATATATGTGCTAGACAAAAATATAATTGTAATTGCTATTATTTTAAGCATTTAAATTCTCCTCCAGTCCCTATTGAATATATATTTTCTATAGTGCCAGGTCCTTTTCTATTACTTAATACGATAACTCTTTCTAAAATAGAATTTTCTAATAAGTCTTTAAATACTTTTCTCTTATATATATCTTCAATGCTATATCCATGTATCGTTACAATGATATTTACACCTGAATTAAATGCCATATTAAGTGCTTCTATATCACCCTCTGTTCCTATTTCATCACAGATTAAAATTTCTGGTGACAAACTTCTTATAGACATTATCATTCCATCCCTCTTTAAGCAATTATCTAAAACATCACTTCTTATCCCTACATCAAGCTGTGGAATCCCATTAAAACAAGATGCTATTTCGCTTCTTTCATCTATAATCGATACCTTCTTACCTCTTAAGTTATTTATAGGCATACCATTTGAAATATTTCTAGCCATATCCCTCAGTATAGTTGTTTTCCCACATTTAGGCGGAGATATAATTAAAGTATTATATACTCTGTCATTATTAATAATATATTTCATTATTTCATTAGAACAACCTTTAACCTCTTTACATATTCTAATATTTATTGAGGATATATTTCTTATAGTTCTAACTTCACCTTTAGATATTACACATTCACCAGCTATACCTATCCTATGGCCTCCTTTTATAGTAATATACCCTTGCTTAATCTCTTCTTCGTAAGCATATAAAGAATAATTTGAAACTTTAACTAGTATTTGCTTAATATCATTTACTGTAGCTATCCTGGTTAAAATCATTTCTTTATTTGATAAATTAATGATTATTGGCTTATTAACCTTTATCCGTATTTCTTGTAAATTTTCATCTAATGAAAAATCTTTAATTTCATTAAACATATCTGGTGGCAATACTCTTACTATCTCATCCCCATTCCACAATTTATCACTTCCTATTCTATAGTTATATTTAAAATTATTACTTTCTATCAAATAATATTCATACTAATAATTAAATATGTAAAATATTTTTAAAACTGTAAAATAAAAAAGAACTATTTTATGATTTGCAACAAAAATGCTAGACATATTTATCTAACATTTTTAGGTGCAAATCATTAAAACAGCTCCTAATTATAAATTTAAATAAGATTATAAATAACTATTTTAACATAATCAAAATTTCTAAAAATTAATTTTACATTTCTTTTCTATATCTTTAACAAACCATATATTTTCTATAATGCTTCTTTACCACAAAATGGACATGGTATATCCTTTTTATTATTTATAGCTTCTTTTTCAACAAACATAGGTTTATCACAATTTTTACACTTAATCTCTATATATTCTTCTTCTAACTCAATCAAATCATCTATTGAAACTTCTTCAAATAATTCATCTTGTAAACCGCTGATATCCTGATCTATATATTTTATATTCTCTTCTAAAGAATCCTGTTTATATTCTATTTCGCCTATATGGTCTGCTATATCTTCAATGACCGACAAAAGATCATCAAAAATACTCTTATATTTATCATTATCTATCTTAGAAATATCTTCCTTTATTCTCTCAATTTTAAATATTGTTTCCTTCATCTTTTCACTTCCTTTAAAGTAGAACTAATCTATTTAAATTATACCCTATTATAATGATTATAAAATAATAGAATAAAAAGCTAAGTAAAAAAACTTAGCTTTTATTTATTATACTCTTTCCATGTATTCACCAGTTCTAGTGTCTACTCTAATTACATCCCCTTCATTTACAAACATAGGAACATTAACTACTGCTCCTGTTTCTAATGTAGCAGGTTTCATAGCGTTTGTAGCTGTGTTTCCTTTTACTCCAGGGTCTGCTTGTGTTATTAATAATTCAACAAAGTTTGGAGCTTCTACTGAGAATGCGTCTCCTTTATAGAACTTAATTACTGCAAACATATTTTCTTTTATAAACTTTATAGCATCTTCAACTTTTTCATAGTTTAATGGTATTTGTTCAAAAGTTTCTTGATCCATGAAGTAGTATAATTCTCCATCTGAATAAAGGTATTGCATTTCTTTTCTTTCAATTACTGCTTCTTGAAGCTTAGCTGTAGGATTGAAAGTAGTATCAGTAACACCACCAGAAATAACATTTCTAAGTTTTGTTCTTACGAAAGCTGCTCCTTTACCAGGTTTAACATGTAAAAAGTCTATAACTGTATAAACTTGTCCTTCATACTCGAAAGTAGTACCTTTTCTTAAATCTCCTGCTGATATCATTAAATATCCCTCCAAAAACTTTATTACATATCTAGTATAACTCTTTAGTTAACTAAATAGTCATAACTTCAACATTGTTTATGACATAACAAAAATATTTTATCAAAATTCATAAGTAAATGCAATTATTTATATTAATATAATCCAATTTATATTAATATTTTTATTTATATGTCAGTTCTGCATCTATCAAAATATTATTATTTTCATAAGTTAAACTATAATTAGTTATTTCATAGAAATTTATTTTTTCTAAATCCTTTAATACATCTTCTCTATTACCAGTTAATGAGCATTTTAACTTCCAACTACCATTCTCCAATTTATTATATTTTAATATTTGTAAAGTTTTATAATCACTAAAATCCTTTTTTATATCCTTAATATTTTTTACACTTTTGCGCGTACTTATACTATTCAATTCTTGAGCATTTATATCTTCTGTATCCATATTTTTGTTATTGCTTAATAAAATATAACATTGAAAAAAGCTTAAACAAATAACAATAATATATACTATATTTCTCTTTTTCATAGTTCCACCTCAACAATAATAGTATGTTCTTTCATATCCACAGACTTTATCTTAAACTTGTTTTCATCTTCCATATTGTATAGATCTTCAATAGAATTAACTTCAATAATACCTCTATTATTGTCTATTCTCATGCTTTTAATATGATTATCATTAATTGTATTAAATAATAAAGCTAAATTTTTCTTATTAGTATCTTCATAAGCATACCTTACACTTACAACTGGAATTTCTTCATTATTTTTAAATATGCTCGGCATTTTCTTAAGTGAATTTGGAATTATAAAAAGATTTAATATTAGTAAAAATAAAATTAGCTTGTTATTCTTTTCGTATGAAGTTGTTTCTATTTTTTCAATAAAACTAACTGGTATAAAACTATGATTTCTTACATATTTTTTCATATGTATCAACTCCTAAATCTATAGAATAATCAAAAGATATATTTTCTATTTCTTCATACTTTTTATCTTTC